>SKHB01000131.1 GCA_007117135.1 Microbacteriaceae bacterium
AAAACGGGGCGTCACAAAACTGACACCCAAGTGGTCGACGACGCCCAACTTCTTGCCTACCAGCTCGCCATCACCACACCCGAGGTCACCAAAGAGTGGGGGCTCGATCAGGTGAGTCCAGGTGGGGCGTATTTGTTGTTTGTGTCGAGCGGCAAGGGGGGAAAACCGTACCGCATTGCTTTCCAAGCGCCCCTCGATGACGAGGGTCGGGACGTTTTTTTGGAGCGCTTGGAAGCAGTCCGCCAGGCGGTTTCGCACCACCAGTTCGCCCTCGGTGAGGGTGGTGGTCGCTCCGGTGTTGGACCCCCCCAACACCGGTGGCACCTGATTGGGCAGGTGTGTGGTGACTAAGACACAGTATTCGGCCCTCGACGTCTGCGACATTCTTGGCCTGCACGCCCCCACACCTGAACAGCAGGCAGTTATTGAAGCGCCACTGGAGGGGGTGTATCGGGTAATTGCCGGGGCAGGGTCAGGCAAAACAGAAACCATGGCCCTTCGGGTGGTGTATTTGGTGGCCAACAGGTTGGTTGAACCACAAGACATCCTCGGCTTGACGTTTACCAAGAAGGCGTCCGGTGAACTGTCTGAGCGGCTCATTGAACGCATCGCCCTGTTGGGTAAGCGGCTGCCCGATATTCCCACCCCGGACCCCTTTGACCGACCCAAAGTCCACACCTACAACGCCTTCGCCACAAGACTCTTCTCCGATTACGCGGTATATGTGGGGGTGGACGGTGACGTGCAGGTGGCCAGTGCCGCGACAGCGTGGGCGTTGGCTAAGCAGGTGGTAAAAGACAGCCGCGACACCAGGCTCGCCGACTTGGGTGTCGGTGTTGACCGGGTAGCAAGCCTGGTGCTTCGACTCTCCCAATCACTGGGAGAAAACGAAGTCGCGTTGGACGATGTTTCTTCACTGGTGGAGAAGATTCAGGCTCTCGCCGAACTACCCAACGGCGGTCGTGGCCAATACGCCGACGTGGACGGCTATGTGGAGGCTGTGTCGTCCCTGTTGCCGCTGTGGGATGTGGTGGCAAAGTTCCAGGAAGAAAAAAAACGTCGCGGCATTGTTGAATTTTCTGACCAGGTGCGCTTCGCCCTGGACGTTGTCCGCCAAGCACCCCAGGTGGTGGACACTCTGCGCCAGACACACAAAGTGGTGTTGTTAGACGAATACCAAGACACCAGCGTCTTACAGGCAAAGCTACTCTCCTCGGTGTTCTCTGACCATCCGGTAATGGCGGTGGGCGACCCCCACCAAGCCATTTATGGCTGGCGGGGAGCCAGCGCCGGGAACCTCACCGACTTTCCTGCCCAGTTTGCGCGCACCACGGGTGCCACCACTTTTTCGTTAGCGATCAGTTGGCGAAACTCTAAAGCCGTATTGGATGCCGCCAATACGTTGGCTATCCCGTTGACCCGTGACGACCCGGACGGGGTGGTTACCCTCCAACCAAAACCTGACGTTCCAGCGGGATCCGTGCATGTCACCATGGCAGAAACCCTCGATGAGGAGGCGCAGGCTGTCGCGACGTGGTTTGGTGAGCGGCTTCAGCCAGGGAACGACCAGTCGCCGACGGCTGCGCTCCTGCTTCGAAACAGGTCACATCAGGATGTGTTTGTTCGAGCACTCCGCTCTCAGGGCATCCCGGTCCATGTTTTGGGTATTGGCGGGTTGCTTTCTGACCCGGTAGTGGCGGACATGGTGTGTGGGGTGGCGGTTGTTCACCGGCCTGAAGCAAACACCGAACTGGTCAGACTGCTGGCCGGAGGAAAATATCGAGTGGGTGTAGCTGATTTGTATGCTTTAGCCGACGTGGGCAAGAAACTGCGTCGAGCGCAGGCGAAACCCCCGGGGGGTAAGGACACCGGCGACGAAAACGCCATGACCCCGCCACCACTGTCGATTGTGGAAGCACTCGACTGGCTTCGAACAAAACCCGACACCGACCAGTTGTGGGCGCCATTCTCCCCGGAGGGGCGATTGCGCTTGAGACACGCCGCTGACCTTATTGCCCAACGTCGGCGGTTTGTTCACGACGACCTCATCGACCAACTGGTCGGGTTTGAGAAAGCCTATGGATTAGACATTGAGCGTGTGGCACACCCGGAGCGACACGATTCAGAGAAGTCACGCGCGGCACTGTTTGAGGCAGCCGCCACCTACCAGGCCACCAGTGACCACCCCAGCGTCTCCGGGTTTATCGACTGGTTACAGGAAGCCGAATGGCGGGACAACCTGCAACCTCGAAGTGACGAGCCAGAACCGGGGTGTGTTCAAGTGCTCACCATTCATGGGGCAAAAGGGTTGCAGTGGGATTATGTGGCTATCCCCCGAATGGTCAGCGACGAATTGCCCTCCAGGTCCCGTGATGGAACAAGAGGGTGGTTGCAACGAGGCGAATTGCCCTACCCGCTTCGAGGTGACCGAGACCACTTGCCCGAGTTTGAATTTGCCGGGTGTGAGACCAGAAAAGAGGTCAAAGACAAGGCTGAAGAGTTCTTTAGCCGGGTAGGTGACCATCACCTTGCGGAAGAAAGGCGGCTGGCCTATGTCGCCATCACCAGAACCAAACACGAGGTGGGACTTTTTGGGTCGTGGTGGGCAACACAGATTCGCCCCCGCACGCCCTCCGTGTTCATTCGGGAACTAGAAAATGCTGGACTCACCGCCCCCGTTGCCCCCTCGCCACAACACGACGAGAACCCGCGCGAACAGACCGCAGAGGATGTGTTGTGGCCGGGCGATCCGCTCGGGGAGAGGCGAGGTGTCGTCGAGCAGGCGGCAACAAACGTGTTGGCTCAGGTCCAGAGAATGCCCCACGGCATTGACCAGGCCAAGCGGAACACGCTCGATGAGGCCATCTCCGCCTACAACACCCCCACCACGCCCGCCAAGCCGGCAATTCCGTTGAGGCTTGCCGCATCCAGTTTGGGGGGAATCCTGAGTGACCCTGAGGCGGTCATGGCGGGGCGTTGCCGACCGACCCCCAGACAGGTGATGGGCGCAGAGCGAGCGGGGACAGTGTTCCACGAGTGGGTGGAGAACCACTATCGAGAACTGGGCGTAATGCTTCTTCCCGCAGACGTCGATGCCGATAGTGACCTGGTGGGGTCTGAGGCGGTGATGGACCTCGATTCGTGGCGTGAGGGTTTCCTGGCGAGCGACTTTGCCCAAAAAACGCCGTTAGCGATTGAAAGAGAAATTCACCTGCCCATCGCGGGCCACGTTATTGTCTGCAAAATC
Source organism: Microbacteriaceae bacterium (assembly GCA_007117135.1). Classification (GTDB taxonomy): domain Bacteria; phylum Actinomycetota; class Actinomycetes; order Actinomycetales; family Microbacteriaceae; genus Pontimonas. The sequence continues at coordinate 3,248 of SKHB01000131.1, forward strand.
GATGCCGTGTTTGAGACGGAGACCGGGGTGGACATCATCGACTGGAAAACGGGACGCCCCCCGGCCACGGCGGACGAAGAAAAGGCTCGCTCACTGCAGCTGTCTCTTTACCGGTTGGCCTGGTCGGCGTGGAGTGGCATGCCGCCGGAACAGATTACGACCGGGTGGTGGTTCTCTCAAACAAGGCAGCTGGTCAGGCCGAAGAATCTGTTGAATTTTGACGAATTGGAGGTGGCCCTCACCGAAGCAATTGTTGCGTATCAGGCAGACGACACAAACTCCTGAAGGGCCTGTCTGATTGTGTTTGGGTCGAGGTGATAATTCCCGGTGAAAACACCACCCGATTCGGGTTCGTACAAAATATGCCAATACTCAGAATCGGTGAGTGCGGCAAGGTCCGGCAGGATCGTCATCGACATCAGGCGATAATCCTGCCAACACAGCACTTTGCTGTTGTGTTTCGCGAATAACAGCCCACCAAACCCTGCCCCTGACGGTCCAATGAGGTGTGTGGCGCCCTGGAAAAGGGTCACCTGTTCGGCAAGCGTAAGTGTTTCCGGGGCGACAGCCACAAAACCCAGCTCTCTTGTCACCTCGACAATCTCGTCCTGGTTATACACCCTGCGCGTGCCCTTCCTGATGAGGAAAACTCTCTCCCCCCACGGGGAAGGTGTCCCCGCCAGGGCGTCGAGGAAGACGCGCCGGTATGCCTCCATGCCTTCTCGGTGAAGCAAATGAATGGGTGCATCCGGAGTTTTTGCTGTGAGGCTACCGGGAATGTCAGAGTTCTCGAGAGAATCAATCCAACAGAGGTCACCCACGACCCGCGTTCCCAGGGGAAGGCGAATCACTTCGCGGCCGTCCAGAAAAAGGTCCAGAGCCTCCGACATCGTGGGGTAGGAGAAGATTTCTTCCGGGACCAGTACAGGCCAGGAGCGGTAGGGCTCAGGTAAAAGCCTCGCCGAGTGCAGCTGGGGGAGAGCGTCAACAAGCCAGTGATACCAGTTGGTGTGCGAGTGGCCGCCGAGAAGAATGGCGCGGTCAACTCGAACAGTCTGACCACCAGCCATTTTCACCAAAGCTTTGTTGTTCCGGTGCCACACCACCTGGTTTTTCCGCCTGACCACCTGCCAAGGGCCCGGGTTTCGCCGGGGCCCAATCATCATTTGGTTACCGTGAACAAGATAGGGAAAATGGCGTGTGGTCATCGCCGTGGCGGCACTAACCACACGCCAACCAACGGCAGGGAACTGTTCGGGTTCCGGTTCGATGAACGGCTCACCAAAAACCTGAACCCGGGAGGTAATGGCTGCCGATGGCGGATACAGTTCACCTTCGTCAATGACGCCACTGGTGATGACTTCTTTCACCACAACAGGCCTCAGCCACCACCCCATCAAACGCCCCAGCACGGGAATGCGCGCCAGTGCGTGAAGGAGGGGGTAGGTGGCGCGAAGAATCGACTTCACCCAGACAGTCTAACTCTCGCTGGTGTCGCTCAACGGGTGTGGTGCCTCCGTGATTGCTTCGGTCAGGTCAGATTCCATGTCTCCCGAGATGCGGTCATGAAGCTCGTTGATCATCCGTGTTGCCTCATCGACGATTTCTTCGTTGCGTGTATCGATTCCGTGAAGCAACCAGCGGGCAATGTCTAACTCTGACCAGAATCTGGCACGCTGGAAAATTCGATGATCAGCCTCTGGGCGAGTCTCCAGGTAACTGGTTTTTGCCGGCTCCAACCGCTTCGCGAGATGCGGTGTGGTGAACCAGGCCACGTCTCTGGCCGGGTCCCCCACCGACAATTCCCGCCAACCAGTCACCCCGGTGATGGTGTTTCCCTCAGCTAAGAAGGCACCTAGGTGAAGCGCGCCATGAATAATCGTTGGCTCAAATTGCCACAAATCACGGTCTTCGTAAGCGGCTTCCCACCGGCGAAGAAGGTTTTTGGGAAGGAGCGTTGTTTTCGCTGCCTTGTCGACGATGCTGGTGGCTTTCCGCATCGCATCCGTTGCCGAGTGAACAGGGCGGCCCTGGTCATACAGAGTTGAAGCGGGGATGGCGTGCAATTGGGCGATAGCTTCACCGACTGCGGCCGCCGTGTCGGTAGTGATCTTGTCTGGCCGAATACGAGCCCCCGGCAAATATGCGCCAACGCTGAGCGTTCGGCCATCGACCGTGGTCGTGCCAATCACGCGGGGGGCGGCGAAAGGAAGCCTAGCTCGAAGGCCTTCCCCAATTGCTTGGGCCCCAGAAATGCGGTCGCGCTGTTTTGATTCCACCTCGTCGGTTTCTGGCACTTCAATAACCCACACCTGTCCGTCTGCGTCCCACGCCAGGGCTGATCGCACACCGGGCAGGTCGAAGGGGGCAGTTTTCACCAACTGCATATCGGGCACTGCCGCGGCTGCCTGCGCCGCTAGCATGAGGGTTCGATGACTCATGCAACCAGGGTATGTCGACTGGGTTCCGCCACCGGTCTGCCACACCGCTTGTAACGGGGGAAGGGAGAAAGCACTCTGTCACATTCAAAGCACCTTCCGCTAGCCAGGCACGCTCTGGACCGCGACGCAGCAAGTCGCAGTGTTCCGGGCCTGATTGATGATGCCTGGCGTCTGCCTCACACCCGAGTGGTCGCCATTTGGCGCGGAGAGGTCCTCTGTGACAGGGGTGCTGCGCTATCCATCAGACTGCTTTCTCCCTCTGATATTCCCGCGTGGGAAAAGCGCTTGTATTTGGGAAAAACTACTGATGATTCTGACGATTCCATCCCCGCCGGCACGCCAATGATTGGGGTGATGCTCGATGACGAGCAGGCGAGAGCCCTTGACCCAGACGTGGCTAATTGGGTAAGTGGTCGAACCAGCGGTCACGCATTGGGCGCTCGGGACGCGGGAGTGTTGGTTGAGGCATTGGCGCTTTCCAATTGGCACCGCTCTCACAAGTTTTCGCCGTTGACGGGTGCTCCGACCAGACACTCCCAGTCAGGGTGGGTATTGGTTGACGAGGAGTCGGGCAAAGAAATTTACCCCCGCACCGATGCGGCCATCATCGTGTTGGTGACCGATTCGGCGAATCGAATCGTTTTGGGTAGTAATGCGATGTGGGAGGCGCAACGGTA
>SKHB01000106.1 GCA_007117135.1 Microbacteriaceae bacterium
TCACCATTAATTCCCTCTGCCATGGTTCATCTGTCCAGTTGTATACGCAGGTGGAATTCCAGTAGGTGCCGACGGTGTCGGTGACCCTCTTGACGGTGACGTGTGTGGGGAACCTGTCGTCGTCACCGAAGACGTATATGGTACGAGCGTTATCGGAAAAAGCGGCAATTGCGGGAATAAAAGTACTTCGGCTAGAGACAAGCGTTGTCGCAGACATCAAAAACTTTGTGTCCTCATCGACTGTTCCTGACTGAATCGAACAGGGGACGCCCCGTTCTTTTACGTCGTTGATGATCTGCGGCAGGAGGGGGTGTATGTCATCAGCGGTCACAATGGTGACCTTGGACCATTCACCCTCAGAGAGAATCAGCCGGTAAAAGGCCAAAGGTGGTTGCCCGTATTCGTTGTGGGCGTGTGGCCCGAAGGCGTCACCTCCTCGAAGGTGAATCACCAGATGTTCTGGTGGCAGGGGTGCAACCGTGTGTTGTGACCCGATCGCTTTTTTGATGAGGTCGTAACTGATGGTTCGCTCCTCCGGGGTGACCGAACCGTTTTCTAGGGCTGTTGTGTAAAAGAAGTTTCCGACAAGGTGGGCTTCCTGTGAAGAAGTCAGTAACCCGCGCAGGATACTCCCCACACCCGCTTTACCGATTGCTGTGGTGGTGGTGTTGAGTGATGTGCCATCAGGCAGGGGGCCTTGGTGGCGGGGAAGTATGCCATTTCCTGGACATAACACTGTCTTTGCATGAAACAGGTGAGCAATGGTGATGGCGTGGGCTAGTTGGAGGGTTTGGTTTCCAAACCGGCCAAATGTTTTTGGAACAACAACTGCTGAGAAGGCCGTCGACGTTCGGAAGAACGATGCCACCCACCACCAGGGGGTGACGTAGACGAAGACTTTTTCATACTCGGAGAAGTTTTCTGGTGGCCCTATTCCCCGCGGTGTTGCGAGCAGCCGGAAGGCTCTACGTGATCGGAAAAACAAGTTTTGACCACTGTGATACGTGTGAGTTTTGAGAAACTGGCGAATGCCACGACTAGGAGGTGTCGGGGTTCTCATAGGGTCATTATTCCAACCTGAGGCCACTGTGACAGGAGCGAACCCCTAGAGGCTATCTGGGGCGGCGTCGTGGAGGAGCTTCGCGTAGCGGGGCGCAACGACATCTTCGCTCCATAAACGAACAGCTTTTTCTCGGGCAGCAGCCGAAAACCGAGCCAGCATGGCGTCATCAGCTAACAGGGAAGCGATGCTATCGGCTAGGTCACGCGGGTTGTTTTTTTTCGCATGTAGCCCAGTTTCCTCGTGCCCCACAATGTCGGTCAGTCCAGTGTTTTCGAAAACAATCACCGGCAGCGCACACGAGTGCGCTTCGGAAGCAACTTGACCAAACGCTTCAAGGCGGGAGGGCACAATCATCACATCGGCGGCACTGTATGCGGCCCGAAGCCCCTCATTGTCGAGCTCACCCAAAAAAACCACCGGCAAACCGCCAATAGTTATGGGGTCTCTTTTTTCACCAAAAATGGCGACCGTGGTGCTGTCGTGAAGGCCTGAGGGTTCAAGTTTTTGTTTCACAAGCTCGAGGGCGTCAAAAAGAAGGTCAACACCCTTATAAGGCAGCCGTGTTCCCTCACTGGCACCAAACAACACAATTTTGTGGTCGCCCGGTAATCCAAACGTCACACGGGAGGCTTTTTTGTCTACCGGGTGCCAAAAATCGGTGTCCAGGGGGTAAGGAATAACGTGAATAGGCCAGGTAGCGGTCAGGGTACTTTTTTTGGCCTCATTTGCTAACCAGGTGGAGGGGGAAAGAATCGGCCGAGGGGTTCGCCAGTGTCGTTTTTTTCGGAGAAAAGTTTCCCTGTCAATGTCGGGCCCTGATTCGTGTCCTGGGCGACTTTTTTTCGTGTATCCCACCTGGGCACGGTTTTCGTCCGTGTAGTGTTCCGCCCCAGAAAACATCCACATGTCGTATAACTGCCACAGCGCCTTATTGTGCAGTTTCCCCACTTCGGGGATGGACAATGTGCCATTGCCCAGCCAGTTCAGCACATACAGGTCAGCGTCCATGGCAAGTAATTCTTTGCCCATCCCCGAATGGTGAAGGGCTTGGGAGTGCAAAAGAGTGTTGTTGGAGACAAATTTTTTCCGAGGAAAATATTTTCGAAACCTGGTGCGAAGAAAATATCTGGCATATTCGCGCCTGTTGCGTGTTGGTTTGCCGCCAATAATGGCGGGGTGGTCAATGGTTTTATGCACCACCCGCATGGTGAGGTCTAACCCCAGTTCTTCTTGCCGGTTGTAGAGCATCATAAACAGTCTGGTGAGTGCCCTAGCCGCACCACCAGAACTATCGTGTGCTCCCACAAACACCACCCGCAACGGGGCCCTTGTAGCCGAATGGTTCATGGGTGAAGCTTTCTGTAGAGAAGATGCCCTTGTGTCTCATCCTAGGTTTAGTTCCCCTGATTCTGGGGGACAATAGACACAGTCAAGAAACAATCGGCCACCCTAGGCGAAAAGAGGGAACAATGAGTGGACTAATTCTCTCGGCGTGGGTGGGAAAAAATGTCCCAGAAGCGGTGTCACGTGTAGTCAAAAATCATGAACTGTTTGCCAACCGTCACGGCTATTCTCACCGTTTTGTTGTCGACCACGACGGGGAGGCCTTAGACGGCGACGGTGTGGGCCCGGAGTGGATCAAAGTGGCGGCAATCTCTGACGCCCTCGACGAAGGCTTCGACTGGGTGTTTTGGATTGACGCGGATTCCGTGTTCTCAGACCTCCACAAAAGCCTCGATGACGTGGTGGCCATCAACAAGTCGATTGTGGTCACGGGCGACTCGGCAGACCTAACCAACACGGGCCATCTGTTGGTCAAAAACACTCCCCAGTCTCGAACCCTGTTGGACTCGTGGTGGGCGATGCGTCTGGTGACTTTCCCCCCCGTTCACACGACACACATCGATGAACACGGACGCGCCAACGACCAACCCCCCTTCAACTATTTGCTTGTCGGTGGGAAACCGGACCAAGATTCTGTGACCGCCACCGGTCAGAAACTATTCAACGTGTTTAACGGTTTTCCCGACAACCCTGACCGCAGACACAAATTTTTCCCCTTCACACACGCCCCCACCAGGTGGTGGCGTGTGCCAATGGCGGTGTCACTGTTGTCTGCGGATATGCGAAAAGTGGTGGGGATTGTCCCCCAGGGTCGCCTGAACGGTTACCCGAGGCGCCAGGCCGGTTCCCCGAGGAGTATCAGAAACGCCCCCATCATGCACTACCCCGGCCGAATGAGAAAACATTTGGCTGCAGAGCTGAACCGGTTAGAGTCACTAACCCCCACCTCCTCTTAAGCGTTTTTTGGGGGCGACTTTTTTGGTCGTAACGTGCGTCGAAGGACCATACCCAATGTTCGCCGGGTTTTTCTGAGCGTTTTGAGGATGCGGAAGCGAAGCCGGTATTTTCCTGCCCCAAAAAGACGCCCATTGAGCGCATCCGAGGTGGCCCGTTTGTCAACCACAACAGCAGGGGGGTGTGTGAGGGGAAGAATGGGGAAAGTGGGGGCGTCTTGTCTACTCCCCGCGCTTTTTGTGTGTGTGGCGTCTGGTCGACCCCAGCCAATGTTTGACACTAGGTTCTTTTTCGGAAAAACGGTGAGGCCCTGATGGTAGTTCACGGTGAACATCCACTGGTAGTCCCACGTGGTCTCTGGGTTGTCCAACATGTGGTCGAGGAGCTCTGACCGGATTTTTCGTTCAATCCGGTCAGGCCACATCTTCTTGACCTGTTTTGTGCCGCGGATTTTTTTCCAATTATCTAAATCACCGTCGTAGTGTTGCCAGGCCCTCTTCCACGTTGCCCACCCCCAAATGAGTGCGTAAGGGATGAACCCGTAGCTGGCATCCCCAGTGAGTCGCATTTTTAGCGAGTTGTCACCCTGGATAGCCCACATGCGTTCATCGTCCCTGTATCGCTCCAGGAGTTGGTCACAGAAACCAAAAAAATCGTCGTGGGGGAGGCAATCATCTTCCAGGATGATGCCTTCGTCGACGTGGTCAAAAAACCAATTAATGGCCCCCACCACGCCACGTTTTAGGCCTTGGTTGTCTTCTGGGTAGAGGGTGTGAAGGTCACAATCCCAGGTAACACTCTCAGAAATGGTGTTCCGAACCTGTGCAACAAGGTCTGCTTCACCGGGGACATGTGATCGTGGGCCATCGCAGGCAACAAAAAGCTGTGACGGTTTGTGTTTAGCGATGGCCTCGAGGACACGTTGGGTCGTGTCAGGCCGGTTGAAAGCAATAAGCAAGATGGGGGAGGTAACCACGAAAACCCCTTTGCTCTTGCTTCATCGTCACTGTCGTCGCAACCAGTTTTTGTTGCCCAAGTGAGGCTTACATTCTACGGCGGGAGATGTTGGCGGCAGTGAACTATTACGCTTAGGTCATGGTCACTCTAGGAATTATCCTCATTCACAATGGCGACCATGACCGCATCGCCACCTCACAGGCAGCTATTGACAGTTTTGCTCGCGCTGTTGATGGTGTCGTGACTGTTGTAGTGGGGGAAGAAAGCAAGCAACCCCCCATCGTTGACGCCGCCCTGTCCCAAAAACTTCTTGCCTGGTATTTGTCAGTCACGGGAGACCACAGGTGGGCAAACTATTTGGCCCCCCCGCTTTCCTTCTCCGAGCGAAGGCGACGCCTTCGCGCGAGCCTGAAATACTCACGCAAACAGTTCAAACGGATGCTTCGCCGAGGGAAACGAGTCAGTGTTGCACGTGCAGTCTCGGCGAAGAATATTCGCGCGTGGAAAAGAATGCTGCAACAGGGGTGGGACTTTTTGCTTGTGCTCGAAGACGACGTTGTGTTGGCCGAGAACAGCAACAAAGAAATCGATGCTTGTGTTCACGCGCTTCGCTCAACCGATCCAGACGATTTCCTCTTCGCAAGCCTGGCTAAGGCGTTGACTCTCCAGCAGATCGGCGCCGGAGGGCTCGTCACAGAAAAAACGGACACTCTCACCTGGTTTCGCAAACCTGTCTCCAACACGGCTGCAGCCTATGTTGTCAGCAGGGGGCTTGCTAAAGAGTTTGTATCGCTGGTGTCTCGGTATCGTTTTCTTGCCCAAAACCCTGCCGACTGGATTTTGAACCACATGTTTATGCGCCTTCAGCGCAGGCGGCAACCGGTTGCTTGTTTTCACACCCGTGAAGGCATTTTCGTGAACAGAAGCATCCTTGGAGAACTTCCCTCACACACACAAGTGTGAGTGGCGAGTTATTACCGCTCGTCTACACCGTAAGGCTGACCGTACCCGCCGTCACTGGTGTTTTTGCTCATGAGTTCCAGAAACGGTGTTGCATCAAACGCTTCTGGGCCTAACACGCCCACCCCACTCCACGACCCGTTGGCCACACACTCCAGGGCAACTGCTGGGCCTAGAGCCGTTTGCCACACCACACATTGGGTGTCAAAGTGTTCCATCGTCCACTGATTATCAGCAACGTGATACACATACACGTCTTTGGGTTTCCCGTCTTTCCCAACACCCGTCACCCACACCCCAGCACAAGTTTTTCCGGTCATCACAGGGCCTATTTCTGCCGGGTCTGGCAACACTGCCGCCACCACATCCCGTGGTGACACCTCGGCAACACCGCGGCGCCCGTCGGCGCCGGGTGTTGTTCGAACAGTGGTGGGGGTGGTGGCGTCAAGGCCTAAAGTGTTGAGGGTCTTGAGCACGGAAATGAATTCTTCCCCGAGACCATACTTGAATGTCACCCGTTTGGCATCTAACCAGCGTGGCATCAGTAACACTTCTTCGTGTTCAACATTCACACACTCCACTGGGCCAATACCTTCAGGGAAGTGGAACACTTCAGGTTCACTAAAGGGTGCAGTGGTGAACCATCCTCTATCTTTTTCCCAAATCACAGGCGGGTTGAGACATTCTTCGATGGTGGTCCAGATACTAAAACTGGGGGCAAAGATTTCGTTGCCGTGAGCATCTGTCACCACCAGGTTGGCGCCATCCCGAACACCCAGTTCGTGAATCTCAGAAAACAGCTCATCGTGGGCGTATCTCGCAAACACGTCACTGAGGCCTGGTTCAACACCCATCCCCACAATGGCCAGACGCCCTGCGTCTTGCCATTGTTGTTGTCTATCAAACTGCCAGTCGCCCAACTTGACCCCGGTTTGGTTGTAGGGGTCGGTGGGGTGGGGGGACGACAGGCTCATGGCCATATCCAAATAGTTCACCCCAGCATCAAAAGCACCCTGGAA
>SKHB01000001.1 GCA_007117135.1 Microbacteriaceae bacterium
CCCACCACACCACCGACCACACCTGGACCACCACACTCACCGGCCACCACATCACCATCCTCGGCCCCGCCCCCACCACACACACCCCACCACACACCCCCCACCACCTCGTCGCACGAGTCATCGTTCCCGGAGTTATGTCGTGGTCGGAAGCCTCGGGGCCTTTTGGCTCCGCCTGTGACCTCGCATACGCCAACAGCCGCTCAACGAAGTGGTTCATTTCCCAAGAATCACCCGAAACGTTTGAACGGTTCCGGGTGGTGTCCTTTAGGTCAGAAAAATGGCGCCAGTTGGGAATTCCTCACGGACGGACAGCAAAGAATCATGCCCGTTTTCTGATGCTTCCGACGGATAAAACCAACATGGTTCCACTGATGGTGTGGGATGCGCTCAGTGTCCCAGACGTCACCGTCACCATTGCCGGCACCACGTTTTTTGCCAGTGCCGCCTCATACACTCCAGACAACCTCCGCTTTACCCACAGTGCAGCGGGGACAGCTGATGCGACAGGCTCGGCCGGCGGACTATTCGAGCGGTGTCTGTCATTTTCTCACCACGCCCTTACCGACCACCTCAGTTTCGTGGCGAACCTCGTGAATTCTGGCGCGGTGGGAATTGATCAGGCCGGGGCAGACGTGGTGAACATGTCCCCCGAGGATTACCTGCTGACACTCGATCAGCTCTACGGGGTGGATCGAATTTAGACCTTAGGCATATCCGCGAAGCGCGAATAGTGGCCTTGGAACCCTACAGTGATGGTGTCGGTGGGGCCGTTGCGGTGTTTGGCCACAATGAAATCTGCTTCACCAGCCCTGGGGTTATCTTTCTCATACGCGCTTTCTCGGTGAAGGAGAATCACCATATCGGCGTCTTGTTCCAACGACCCCGACTCACGGAGGTCGCTGAGTTGAGGTTTGCGGTCTGAGCGCTGCTCCGGACCACGGTTCAGCTGGGACAGAGCAATGACCGGAACTTGGAGTTCTTTAGCCAGGAGCTTCAACGCTCTCGAGAACTCGCTCACTTCCTGCTGCCTGGACTCGACTTTCTTTCCCGAGGTCATGAGCTGAAGGTAGTCAATAACAATCATTTTCAGGCCCACACGCTGCTTGAGGCGACGGCACTTGGCCCGAATTTCTACCAGTGTCATGTTGGGGCTGTCGTCAATGTAGAGCGGGGCGTTCTCTATCCGACCGCGAGTTTGCGCAATCGTGGTCCAGTCTTTCGCTTCAATCATTCCTTTGCGCATTTTCTGGAGAGGAATAGAGGTTTCCGCAGACAGCAGGCGCATCGCTATTTCTGCTTTGCCCATTTCGAGGGAGAACACGATGGACGGCATGTCGTACCTGATGGATGCAGCCCGCGCAAAGTCCAACGCCAATGTCGACTTACCCAGCGCAGGACGGGCAGCGACAAGAATGAGTTGGCCGTTGTGAAAACCGTTGGTGAGCGCGTCAAGGTCAGCGAAGCCGGAGGGGACTCCCATTAGTTGGCCATCGCGCCCCCGCGCCGCTTCGATTTCATCGAGTGCGACGGTGACCGCGTCTGTCAACGGAACATAGTCTTCCGCCTCCACCCCACCGGCAACCTGGTAAATCTCCGTCTGTGCAACATTGACCAGATCGGTCACTTCACCTTCGCTGGCGTAACCCATGTTGGCAATCCGCGTTCCCGCTTCCACCAGCCGGCGCAAGACCGCCTTATCGGCGACGATCTGAGCGTAGTAGCCAGAACTTGCCGCTGTGGGAACAAGGGACACGATGGAGTGCAAATAATCCGCACCTCCTGCCCGCTGAAGCATCCCTGTTTTGGTCAATTCCTCGGACGCCGTAATGACGTCGGTCGGTTCCCCGTGAGAGTAGAGGCTCAAGATCGCATCGAAAATGATTTCGTGCTTCGGGTGATAGAAATCGCGTCCGCGAACAATTTCAATAACATCCGCCACCGCGTCTTTGCTCAGAAGCATTCCACCGAGGGTGCTTTGCTCGGCGAGGAGGTCGTGGGGTGGCGTGCGCTCTCCAGAGCGGGAGTACTCGTCTCCAAACTCAGAAACAATGCCGAGCTGAGGAAGTGACATCTCTGTTTCTCCCCTCAACGAGCTGTGTGTCAGCTCATTCTTTCGTACCACCAACATCCGACATTTGGCCCTTTTCGGCGCTTCTGGGCCAAGGGTGTGAACTGCGGCATCGTCAGCCTAAGTTGGCAGGTCAACCCCGTCAAAAGAGCCTGTGGATAACTCTGTGGAAGAGTTTTGAGAAACGCCGGGAGGTATGTGGATAAGGTGGGGATAAATACGCAAGCCTCTCCCCAATTTTCCCCCAAAATACCCCATTTACCGAAGTTGAAATTCCACATTTACGACGACATGATTCTGTATAAACATGAGGTTTAGGGTTTCGGGCGTGTCGCACGAAATGTGGAGAACCGTGTACTTTCGCTACAACAAAAAAGCTGTGGGCGCAAGAGGTTTTTCGACCAATATGCGCCCACAGCAGAGACATTTTTGCTACTTGGTGCCCACCACCTGAATAGTGAGCGAAGCAACAACGCCATCCCGCAATGACACGGTCGCCTCGTGGCGGCCCGTTGCCTTAATTGCTTGAGGAATATCGATGGTGCGGTGATCAATTGATCCGATTCCCGCTTCCGCGACGGCCTCTTCGATAGTCTGACGGGTCACTGACCCGAACAGGCGACCCTCGGCGCCGGCACGTTGGCGAACAACAATTGCCTCTTTCTCGAGGGCGTCTTTCAGGGCGATGGCTTCTTCGTGGGTTTGCAAAGCTTTTGCTTCGCGAGCCTGACGAATCTGGTCAACCTGCTTCTGGCCACCCTGGCTCCAGGAAACAGCAAAACCCTGGGGCAGAAGATAGTTCCGTGCATAACCGGTCTTCACGTCAACGACGTCTCCGGCCCGGCCCAAACCTGACACTTCGTGGGTAAGAATCACCTTAGCCATGTGGTCTACCTCCCCGCGCCGGCGTAGGGCAGCAAAGCCATTTCGCGAGCATTCTTGATTGCCTTTGCCAAAAGCCTCTGCTCTTGGACAGACACTCCAGTGATCCGACGGGCACGAATCTTGCCCCGCTCAGAAATGAAGCGCTTCAACGTTTGAATATCCTTGTAGTCGATCACACCGACGGTGATGGACTTCACCGGCGCCAAAGGTTTTTGACCCTTTGCACCGCGCATCTTGCGGCGGTCGCCGCTTGATTTTCCAGCCATATATTTCTTCCTATCTCGCAAACTATTGATTAGAACGGGACGTCGTCCGACGCTGCAGCCTCAACACCCGGGGTTGCCCACGGGTCTTGGGTTGCGCCCCCGGCCTGCGGGGCAGACCACTGGTCATCGGTCGCCACCGCAGCACCTGAGCGGTTGCCCGCGATGCGGGTCACCGCCGCAGTGGCATAGCGGAGGCTCGGACCAATTTCGTCGACTTCCAATTCGATGGAGGTGCGCTTTTCACCCTCTTTGGTCTCGTAGCTTCGCTGGCGAAGGCGGCCGCTTGCGATTACGCGAGAACCCTTCGTCAGAGAGTTGGCAACGTGTTCGGCAAAGTCCCGCCACACGCTTGCGCGCAAAAAGAGTGCGTCGCCGTCTTTCCACTCACCGCTTGCCCGGTCATACATTCTTGGGGTCGACGCAATAGTGAAGTTTGCCACCGCGACACCGTTTTGGGTGTAGCGGAGCTCAGGGTCTGCTGTCAGGTTTCCCACAACAGTGATGACAGTTTCACCGGCCATAATTAGCCCGCCTTTCGGCTCTCCGATGCCTTCTCGGCGTCGTCTTTTCCAGACAGTCTCACCACTGCCTCCTCGGCACGAAGAACCTTCGTGCGCATGACGGCTTCAGACAGGCGCAACTGCCGGTCCAGTTCCGCGGTCGCTGCCGGGGTTGCCGTGAAGTTCACAACGGCGTAAATGCCTTCGGACTTCTTCTGGATTTCATACGCCAAACGGCGCTTGCCCCAAATGTCGACATTGTCGATGGAGCCACCGTCTTTACGGATGACCTCCAGGAATTGGTCGAGACTCGGTTGGACAGTTCGCTCGTCCAGCTCCGGGTCCAAAATGACCATCAGTTCATAAGCGTGCACGCTCACCCACCTCCTTCGGACTAAACGGCCACAGGATTTCTGTAGCAGGAGGGCTATGTGCCGGCGCTTTCGCGCCAAACCGGAAGTCTATAGGTCAAGGAGGCTTTCCACCAATCTCACGACTGTTCCCTCCACCACGACCGCAGCCGAGCTGTCGCTTCTTCCTTCCCCAGAATGCCCTCATCAAGGCGAAGATCTAACAAGAATCGATACGCCTGCCCCACCCGGGGACCAGGGGGAATGTCCAGCGCGGCCATAATCTCTTCGCCATCCAACTCTGGTCGCATCGCATTGAGCTCTTCCTGCTCGCGCAACGAGGCGATTCGGCGTTCCAATTCGTCGTAAGCGTCCTGCAGACGGGTCGCTTTCTTCTGATTTCTGGTGGTGACATCAGCGCGAGTAAGGATATGGAGATGCTCAAGCTCTAAACCACCATCTCGGACATAGCGCCGAACAGCAGAGTCGGACCAGGCTTGATCGCTGTAACCAAAGAACCGAAGGTGAAGTTCGATAAGCCGGGAGACCCGTTTCACCGTATCCTGGTCAAAACGCAGAGCAGTGAGGCGTTTATGGGCAAGCTTCGCCCCCACCACGTCGTGGTGATGGAACGTCACCTGTCCGGCTTCCACCTTTTTTGTTTTCGGCTTGCCGATGTCATGAAGCAGGGCAGAAAGTCTCATCACCAGGTCGGCAGAATCTTGCCCCCATCTGTGTTTCTCTAAAGCGATAGCTTGGTCCAACACAGTCAAACTGTGTTCGTAAATATCTTTGTGTCGGCCATGTTCATCTTTCTCATCCATCAGCGCCGACAGCTCTGGCAACACGAAACGCGCCAAACCTGACTGCACGAGGGCGTCAATACCAGCCCGAGGCTGATCCGTTTGAAAAAGCCGAGACAGCTCGTCGCGAACCCGCTCCGCTGATATTTGCTCAATCTTTGGCGCCATCGACACCATCGCCTCCCAGGTGTCCGGCGAAATGCCCACACCAATCTGGGACACAAACCTGACGGCACGAAGCATTCGAAGCGGGTCGTCACCAAACGACACTTCCGGCGCACTGGGCGTTTTGAGCCGGCCGGCAAGAAGGTCGTCCAAGCCACCGCAAGGGTCCACCAAAACTTCTTCCGGGATTCGTAGCGCCATGGCATTCATGGTGAAATCGCGTCGGTGAAGGTCCCCGTCTAGGGTGTCGCCGAACTCCACCGTGGGTTTTCGGGTCACCCCGTCATAACTATCCGCACGGTAGGTAGTGATTTCCACTACTCGACCATCAATTTTCGCCGCAATAGTGCCAAACGCTCGACCCACATCCCACACCGCCTCGGCCAGTGGCGACACCACCTTCTCGATCTGGTCCGGAGTTGCTGATGTGGTGAAGTCCAAATCGTTGACAGGGCGGCCCAGGAAAGCGTCACGGACAGGGCCCCCAACTAAAGCGAACTCAAAGCCGGCAGCAGAAAACGCCTGGGCCAACCTGCTCACCGGTGGGACAGTGACCAAATCATGCAGGGTCGTAATTGCTTCTACAACGCGTGTCATCGTCTTCAGAGTCTAGACTCGGAGCGTATTGGCTGAATGGATGCACCGCCACAACATGATGACAACTCGACGTCTTCCGCGTTTCGAACACCGTGCCGTGCGCACCCTCATCGCAGCGCTTCTCGTGACCCCACTTCTTGTCGTCTCCGCACCCCCTGCACAAGCCGAGACAGGGGAGGGAGCATCAGGCGCAACCATTGACGTGCACGTTCAAGGTGGCTCCGTGGTGACCCCGGGCCAAATGGTCACCATTCGAGTCAGTATTCGAGCCGCTGAAGCCCAACCCCTCTCCAACCAGGCCATCCGATTAGCCATCACCGAAGAGCCGTTCGATACAGAAGCACAGTTACGCCGGTTTCTGTCCAACGAAAGCGAGGTTCCGCTGCGGGTCATTGACGTCCGACTCAGCCCCGAAGTGTTGGAACAAGAGACCAGCGATGTGCGAATTGACCTGGTAGTCCCCGCCGTTTCGCTTCCCCCTGACCTTGATGACGAAGACGACAGTCCCCGTTTTCAACCAGCCATCTATGGTCTCCAGGCTGATTTCCTCGAATCAGTCAACACCCCAGACGGGGACGCCCTATCCTCTGGCCGGCAAGCGCTGATCATCCGGGGAACAGACCAGGTCATCACCCCCGCCCAAATTGCCCCCATTGTTCCCCTCATCATCCCCCCGACCGGCGGCGCAACCCTCACCTCCGATGAACTAGAAAACTACGCAGCGCCCGGCGGAGTGCTCGATCGCTCCCTGACAGCCGTCACCGGACATCCGGTGACTGTTGCAATTGATTCGCGTGTCACGCTCTCCATCGAGGCGCTCGGTGAGAATGCGCCCCCGAACGCTCTCGCCTGGCAAAACGGTATCGATGCGATATCGCAACGAGTAATTTCTTTACCGTGGGCGGATGCTGACCCGCTTGCCGCCGTCGCCATCGACACACTTCTCTACGGTCGTCTCGGCCAGTATCCCTGGATTCACGAAGGGGTCACCGCGGAAAAACTCGAAGACGTCGCTCTCCGCTCTGCCGATGCCATTCTGGTTCCCAGTTCAGTAATCGACAGCGACCGCACGATCGTCCAGTTGCAGTCAGCAAAAATGATTCGCGTCGACGAACTCACGTCATCATTTATTCGCCAATCAACACTCGCCCCCTCCCAAGACGAGTTCGAAGCTGGCCTTCAGCGCGCCCAAGGAATCATCGCGGCCAGGGCGCTGGGCGAAACCGGCGACATTCTCATTCTTCACACCGGCCGATTGCCTGTCACCGCGTCGGTCGTTCGCCTCGAAGAAATACTTCAACGCTTGTCCACCAAAGAGTTCGCCCAAATGGTGCCAGTGCCTTTTGACACCCCTGCCAGCGAAATTCTCGTCAGCATCAATGACACACCCATGCCCCGGGAGTGGGTGCAGTTCACCGACCAAGTCCGAGAACTGTGGGAGCAAGACGTCAGATTCGTTTCCATCTCCGATAATCCCGAAGAAGCCATTCGCGGACGCTGGAACAGGTATCAGGCTTTGTTTAGTTCGGCGTGGAACGGAAACCCTACTGGGCTTGTTGCTGAATGGGAAAGAGCTCAAGCCGATTCTGCGCTATTCCGCTCATCTGTCCGGGTAGAGCAAGGGAGCGCCATCACTGTGTTGAGCGATCGCACAGACATACCAGTCACGCTTCGAAACGACTTGAGATCAACCGTTCGAGTTCAGCTGGTTGTGACACCCCAGCGCGCAATCATCCGCGCTGATGAGCCGATAATCGACGTCACTATTCCAGCAGAATCATCCATACGAGTCAGTGTCCCCATTACGGCGCTCGCCAGCGGAACAGTTCCCGTGTCGTTCAGCCTACAAAGTGTTGGCGGCGAACCCGTATCTGAACCTTTCGACCTCAATGTCACCATCCGAGCCGGCTGGGAAAACGTCATTACCGGTGTTCTGGCGCTCCTCATCGGTATCGTTTTCGCTGTGGGAATCTATCGTGCCGTCCAAAAGCGACGAGAACCGCCGATGGGCGATGCCAACACACCGGAGCAGGATGAGCTCTCCTAAGAAGACTGATGGCGATGGCTCACTCGGGCGAGCCGGAATTTTTCTCGCATCGGGCACCATCGTCTCCCGCATTCTCGGTTTCGTAGCGGCCATAATTTTGGCCCGAACGCTCGGCACTGTCGGCTCCGGAGCTGACGCTTTTGCTCTGGCCAATCAGCTACCCAATAACATTTATGCCCTTGTCGCCGGCGGCATTCTCACCGCTATCCTGGTGCCCCAAATTGTGAAGGCTACCAACCACTCGGATGGTGGCCAAGCTTTCGTCAACAAGATTGTGACGCTGGGCTTTCTCATCTTTATCGCGATTGCCGTTATGGTCACCCTGTTGGCCCCTTTGCTGGTGATGCTCTACGCCCAACAGGGCGGAGACGGCGCCCGGGGCTTCACCCCCGATGACATTGCCCTCGCAACGGCCCTGGCCTACTGGTGTCTTCCCCAGGTGCTTTTTTACGCCCTCTACAGCCTGCTCTCCGAAGTGTTGAACGCAAGAAAAGTTTACGGCCCCTTCACATGGGCACCAGTGGTGAACAATCTCATCCTGATTACCGGTCTTCTGGTTTTCGCTGGACTATTTTGGCGAGTCGACACGTCTGACGCGTTGGCGTGGACACCGGGCATGATTACGCTCTTGGGTGTCTCAGCCACCACGGGTGTCGCGGGCCAGGCTCTGGTCCTCTTTTTGTTCTGGAAAAGGGCCGGGTTGAACTACCGGCCAGATTTTCAGTGGCGAGGAGTTGGTCTTGGCCAGACTGGGCGTCAAGCATCCTGGTTGTTTGGGATGATTCTCATCACCCAGTTGGCCGGCATTGTTCAGTCGAACATCGCCTCGCTCGCCACCGCTGACGGGGAAGCTGGTCTGGCAATTTTGCGATTCTCGTGGCTCATTTTTATGCTGCCCCACTCGGTGATTACGGTGTCTCTCGCCACCGCCTACTTCACGAACATGTCACACCGGGCAAAAGAGGGACAACTTGGTGCGCTTGCTGACACGTTTGTTGATGCGACCAAACGCATCGGCATGTTCATGGTGTTGGCCGTGGCGGGCTTGGTTGTTGTTGCCGGCCCATTTGCCCGAGTGTTTTCAGCTGAAGCGAGAAGCGTCGACCAAATGGCATTGGTGATTGTTGGGTATTCGATGGGGTTACTGCCGTTCACGTTGGTGTTTTTGCTTCAACGTGTGTTTTTTGCGCTCGATGACACCAAGACACCGTTCTTCTTACAGCTTGTTCACGCTGGCGTGTTTGTTCTTCTGGTTCTCCAAGTTCCTCGCCTGGGAACAGACCAGATTGCGTTGGGCGTTGCCGTTGCGACGTCCGCGGCGGCGACCGCCCAGTTGTTGGTCGGGCTTGTGGTTCTGCGTCGCCGTCTTCGAGGGATTCGTTTACGCCGAATTGTCCCCGCTTTCGCGGTTTTCTTTGTTGCCGCTGTTTTGTCTGCAGCGGTCGGCATCGCTATCTACGCGGCCTGGTTTGGCGACCGTGCCGCGGTTGCCGACGCGAGCGCTTTCGGGGCGGGATTTGGCATCGTCGTCATCACTGGGGCAATGACCGCAACATACTCGGTGGCACTGTGGCTGGCAAGAAACTCCGAGTTTGCTGACGTCCTGTCCGGTTTGCGCGGGTTTCTTCGACGGGTTGTCAGGCGCGAGGAATAACACACACCTAGACTGGGTTGTAGCTAGTAAGTTCACGTGAGTCAGGATGGAAGCCATGCATCAGGTTGTCATTATTGGATCCGGCCCAGCCGGATACACCGCCGCCATTTATGCGGCCCGGGCCAACTTGAATCCCGTCGTTGTTGCTTCGTCGGTCGAGTTTGGTGGGGATTTGATGACGACCACGGACGTGGAGAATTTTCCCGGCTTTCCAGACGGTGTGATGGGTCCGGACCTGATGATGAAAATGCAGGCCCAGGCGGAGCGTTTTGGGACGACCATTGTGTTTGACGACGTGGTGTCCCTAGAACTTGACGGCCCGGTGAAAAAGCTGGTTCTCGGTAATGGCGATGTTTTGGAAACCCGTGCGGTCATTTACGCCACCGGTTCCAGCTACCGCAAATTGGGGTTGCCCGAGGAGGAAAAACTGAGCGGGCACGGGCTCAGTTGGTGTGCGACGTGTGATGGAGCATTTTTTAGAGAAAAGACTGTCGCTGTCGTCGGCGGGGGTGACTCGGCAATGGAGGAAGCAACTTTCCTCACACGGTTTGCCGACAAGGTGTACATCATCCACCGCTCTGACAAGCTTCGTGCGTCGGCGGCGATGGTGGACCGGGCACAGCAGAACCCAAAAATTGAGTTTCTGTTCCACCAGCAAGTGGCTCACATTTATGGCACTGACCAGGTCAGCGGGGTGGGCCTGGTCCACGCGGAGACCGGCGAAGAAACCACAATGGACCTCGACGGCTTGTTTATTGCCATTGGGTCCGATCCCCGCACACACCTGATTCACGGTCAGCTCGATCTCACAGCCGAGGGAACAATTGCGGTGAACGGTCGCACATCACACACCAACATTGACGGTGTTTTCGCTGCCGGTGACGTCGTTGACCCCTTTTATCGGCAAGCTGTGACAGCTGCCGGGTCGGGATGTGTGGCGGCGTTGGACGCCCAACACTATCTCGAGGCTATGGCCGACAAAGAACTCGCCACTAACAAGGCCCAATAAGTACACACAGCCTCAAGAAAGGATCACTATGGGTGCCAAAAGTGTTACCGATGACAACTTCGCCGCAGAGGTGTTGGCCAGTGACAAACCGGTCATGGTTGATTTTTGGGCAGAGTGGTGTGGACCGTGCCGCGCGGTGTCACCCATCCTCGACCAAATCGCCACCGAGCACGCCGACAAGATCGAGATTGTGAAACTCAACGTCGACGAAAACCCCAACACAGCGATGGAGTTCAACATCACCTCCATCCCCACCATGAAGGTATTCAAGGCAGGCGAAGTGGTCAAAACGGTTGTCGGGGCGAAGCCAAAGCCCGCTTTAGAGGCTGAGTTAGCTGAATTTTTGGCCTAAAAACGGCCAGCGAGTTGTGAGCACCCGTCTGTTGTGCTTTACCCTGGGGTGACTCGGCACAGGGAGCGGTGAGCGCGTGACATACGGGGAGGCCATTGACCTTGACCCATGGCGGTCGAGCTACGCTGTGCGGTCAAGCGGTCTCAATGCTTCTGAGGTTCGGTCTCTTTTCGCGGTAGCGAATCGTAAAGAAGTGGTGTCGCTTGCTGGCGGCATGCCCTTTGTCAAAGCTCTTCCCGAAACAGCACTCGTTGACACTGTTGAGCGCGTCATTCGCTCCTATGGCCCTGAAGCCCTCCAATACGGCTCTGGGCAGGGAGATCCGGGACTGCGTGAAGTCATCCTCGAGGTGATGGCCGTGGAGGGGGTTTCTGCGCGCATCGACGACGTAGTGGTCACTACAGGGTCTCAGCAGGCGATCGATTTGCTGGCAAAACTTTTTGTTGATCCCGGAGACGTGGTTCTTGTTGAATCACCGAGCTACGTTGGCGCTCTCGGTGTTTTTCGCTCGTATGAAGCTGACATCGAACACGTTCCCATGGACGACCAGGGGATTGTGCCCGATGCTTTGCGAGAGCGGATTCAACATCTTCGCGCACGAGGGAAAACGATCAAGCTCTTGTACGTCATTCCGAATTTTCACAACCCTGCCGGTGTGACGTTGTCATCAGCCCGGCGTGAAGAGGTTCTGGACATAGCGAAAGAAGAAGGAATTCTTCTGGTTGAAGACAACCCCTATGGCTTGATCTGGTTTGATTCTCCGGCGCCTGCTCCCATTCGGTCCGCCGACGACGAAGGTGTGGTGTATTTGGGGTCGTTTTCGAAAACCTTCGCGCCGGGATTACGTGTGGGCTGGGTGGTTGCTCCACACAGTATTCGAGAAAAACTCATTCTTGCCTCGGAGGCGGCTATCCTCTCGCCCAGCGTGTTTACCCAACTGGTCATCCGCACCTACTTCGAGACGGAGGATTGGCGCGCCCAGATTGAACAGTTTCGGTTGCTCTATCAGGAACGCCGTGACGCGATGGAAGACGCAATCCGAGAACACATCCCCGGTCTCACCCACACCACACCCGGTGGGGGCTTCTTTCTGTGGGGAACCCTCCCGGAAGGGCTCGATTCAAAAGACATGCTTCCTCGCGCCATCACCGAACTAGTTGCCTACACCCCGGGCACGGCCTTCTTCGCAAATCATGAAGGGCGCCACAATATCCGGCTCGCTTTCTGCTACCCGGAGCCGGAACGAATTCGGGAGGGTATCGCCCGGTTGGGCCGGGTGATCCGAGACGAGATTGACATCGTCAACACTTTCGGACCCCAACAGTCCTCCACTCGTATCGACAACCACGTCGACTCGCCCCCACCGAACCTCGGCTAACGAAAGAACTCACCGTGGCACTCAACGTCTTAGTCCTCGCTGGCGGAATATCGCACGAGCGGGACATCTCCCTGAAATCCGGCCGTCGTGTAGCGGACGGACTGCGGTCACACGGCATAAACGTCACCATGGCCGACCCCGACCACACCCTGTTGGACACCCTCGTCCACAACGCACCCGATGTTGTCTGGCCAGTTCTCCACGGGGCAAGCGGTGAAGACGGGGCCCTCCGGTCTCTGATGGAGATGATTGGCGTCCCCTACGTTGGCTCCCCCGCACAAGCAACCATGCTTGCCTGGGAGAAACCCACCGCCAAAACACTCGTGGAACGAGCAGGCGGCACCACCCCGCCCTCCATTAGCCTCAGCCGAGACGCATTCCGCGAACTGGGCGCTGACGGGGTCTTAGACGCCGTGAGCGCTTCCCTCGGCTTCCCCGTGGTGACCAAGCCAGCCCGGGGCGGGTCAGCCCAAGGGGTCAGCTGGGTGAGCGGGCCAGACGAATTGCGCCAGGCGATGATTCACGCCTTCACCTACTGTGATGACGCCCTTATCGAAAAAAGAATCATGGGGACGGAAGTGACTGTCCCCATTATCGACACCGGTGACGGCCCGGTTGCACTGCCCGGGGTCGAAATTGAACCGCTCCGCGGCCACTACACATTCGAGGCCCGTTACAACCCGGGCGAAACCAGGTTTTTCTGCCCCCCACGTGAGAATGACCGCTTCAGCGACGTACTCGTCACCAGCGCACTGAGCGCCCACAACACGCTGGGCCTTGCCGATCTGTCCCGCATCGACTTCATGGTTGACAATGAGGGGGTGCCGTGGTTCTTGGAAGCAAGTGTCATGCCAGGCCTGACAGAAACCTCAACGGTTGCTGTGGCAATCGACCAGGCGGGATACGACCTGGGATCGCTATGTGCTGGTCTTGCCGAAGCCGCCTATAGGCGGTCGGAACCGTAACCGTCCATCCCCATTTCACCAAGGATACGGTTCAAGTCGTTCACCGATGCAAAATCGATGGCAATAGTTCCTTTGGTTTTCGACAGGGATATGGACACGCGAGTATTAAGGCGATCACCCATTTTCTCGGCGATGTCAGCCAAGTGGTCTTTCCGCGCACCAGCCCGGGATGTTGCTCGAGAGGGTTTCGGTGTTTGAGCTGTGCCCGCGAGTTCCTCGGCCTGTCTGACGGTGAGTGACTTTTTCACAATCTGGTCGGCGAGGTTCATTTGCTCGCCCGGGGTGGCCAAGCCCAGGATGGCTCGCGCATGGCCAGCGCTCAATACGCCCGATGCAACTTGGGTTTGAATCTTTTCGGGCAGTTTGAGAAGCCGCAGCGTGTTTGTCACCTGTGGCCGGGATCGGCCGAGTCGGTCAGCCAATTGCTGCTGGGTAATGCCGAAATCGTCAAGAAGCTGTTGGTAAGCCGATGCTTCTTCTAAGGGGTTCAGGTTTGCCCGGTGAAGGTTCTCCAACAAAGCATCGCGGAGCATGTCTTCGTCTGCTGTGTCTCGGATAACAGCCGGAATCGTTTCTAAACCGGCGGCGGTCGCCGCGCGCAGTCTCCGCTCTCCCATAATCAATTCGTAAGGCGCTAGGCCCGGTTCCATGGGCACCCGAAGTCTGACAACCACGGGTTGCAACACCCCAAACTCTTTTACCGAGTGCGTGAGCTCATCAAGTTCCTCTTGGCGGAACTCTTTACGTGGCTGCTGGGGGTTCGGGGAAATATCGCGAACAGAGACCGCCGCAAACCTGACGCCCGGAATAGCCGACAGGTCCTCGGTTGCCTGGGGGGAAAAAAACACATCAACCGCGCTTTTTTCGTTGGTCTCAGCGGGCGGAATCAGTGCACCGATTCCCCGCCCTAAACCACCACGTTTCGTTGACATTAAACAGGTCCTCCTCGTTGCGCTATTTCCAGGGCTGCTTCCGCATAAGCTATCGCCCCCGATGAACTGGGGTCGTATGCCACTACGGTTTGCCCAAAACTGGGAGCTTCAGAGACGCGAACAGAACGGGGGACCAACGTTTTCAGCACCGTGTCAGGAAAATGCTGTTGAACATCTTCGGCGACTTGTTGGGCAAGGTTTGTTCGCTGGTCAAACATTGTCAACAAGATCGTCGACACCACGAGCCTCGGGTTCAAGTTGTCCCGAATCATGTCAATGGTCCCCAGGAGTTGGCTGAGGCCTTCCAAGGCGTAATACTCGCACTGAATAGGAATCAGAACCTCTGATGCCCCGACGAAAGCATTCAGTGTCAGCAGGCCCAGCGACGGCGGGCAGTCAATGAAAACATAGTGGTAGTCGGTCCCGTCTGCGCTTCCAAGGAAATCGACGAGTGCTTGTCTGAGCCGGAACTCTCGGTGCTCTAAGCCGACCAGCTCGATTTCCGCTCCCGCCAGGTTGATGGTTGCAGGGACACAGCTGAGCAAAGCATTATCCGAGCTTTTTTGAACCACTTGCGCGATGGAGTGCGTCCCGATGAGAACCTCGTAGGTTCCGGGTATGTGTGACTGGTGATTCACTCCCAGAGCCGTCGACGCGTTTCCCTGGGGGTCCAAGTCGACCACGAGCACCCTCGCTCCCTGTTGGGACAAGGCCGCCGCTATATTGACGGCAGTGGTGGTCTTTCCGACCCCCCCTTTTTGATTGGAAATGGTGAAAATCCGCGGGCGGGGGGGCAGCGGCCACCGAGCATCCGCAAGGGCCTTCTTTCGCGCGAAAAGCGTCTCGAGCTCATCGGCAAGAGGAGCCGGCGTCGGATTATCTGTCATTGAGTAACTCCAAAATGTTTCACGTGAAACATGTCGAGGTGATCAGGCGTCTGCTGGGACCAGCGTAGCTCGAAAGATTCGAGTTTCTTCAGTTTTCCACTCGGGCCCCACAACGACCACCTCAAAGCTGGCAAGAGGAGCGCGCGCGAGCATTTTCCGGGCGGAAACAATCTCTTCGTCGATGCGATGTCCCTTCAAGAAAAGGAGCTCCCCCCCGGGCTCACACAGCGGCACCGCCAGGGGAACGAGCTTTTTCAGGGCACTTACCGCTCGCGCGGTCACAGTATGGCAACGAACACGAGAGGGCACATCTTCGGCCCGAGCGCGAATAACCTCCACGTTGGTCAACCCCAGTGCTGCCGACTCATCCGTCAACCACTTCGCTCGTCTCGCCATCGGCTCAATCAGCACACAGTGAACGTCGGGGCGCATAATGGCAACGACAAGGCCCGGGAAACCCGCCCCCGACCCGATGTCTGCAAGGGAGTCGCCGCGCAGCAGCGTTCCCAATAGGGCGGAGTTAATGATGTGTCGGGTCCAGAGCCGGTCGATTTCCCGCGGTCCGACAAGACCCAGGGTCTCACCCTTATCGACGAGGTCGCTGTGGAGCCGTCTAGCTAGGTCAATGCGGTCTCCGAAAAGGAGTTCAGCAGCTTCAGGCTCCGGCTCAGTCGCAGAATGTTTCACGTGAAACATTCCTACTCAGCGGGGGTAATGACCGTGTGTCTGTCAGCGCCCTCGCCGTGTGACTCGGACCGGAACCCGCGCTCACTCACATAGTCGTGAACGAGCTTTCTTTCGTAACTGGTCATGGGTGGGAGCGCCGCCGATTGGGCGCCTTGACTGATCTTCTCAATGGCGTGTTCAGCGAGCTTCTCCAGCTCTCTTTGCCGCTCCGAGCGGGACCCTGCGATATCGAGGATCAACCGTGAGTACTCCCCTGTGCGTTGGGAGACAGCCAGTCTCGTCAACTCTTGGAGTGCTTGCACAACATCGGGCTTTGATAATTGGTCGAGATCGTCAGAGCCATCAGAGTTAATGCTGACGTAGGTCCTCTGGTTACTCAACTCGATCTCAAGGTCGCCATCAAGATCACAGATGTCCAATAACTCTTCCAGGTAGTCTGCTGCGATGTCGCCTTCATCGCGTATGTCGGTGTCGGGAGAGGTCTCAGTCATTATTTCTTCCCTTTCCCTTTCTTCTTTTTCTTCTTCTTCTTCGCTCGATCCTTACTGACCGGCTGCTGTCTCTGCCCGGGTTGCTCCGACTCGGGGGTTTCTTCCTCGCTCGCCTTCTCCGCTTCGAGAGGGGGCAAACCCTTCTTCTCGCGTTTTTTCGCAATGCGCTCTTCGCGCTGCTTAGCTGCTTCAGTGCCCGGCGTGGGCAGATTCCGAATCACGATGAACTGTTGCCCCATCGTCCAGAAGTTTGAGACCAACCAGTAGAACATCACTCCGAGGGGGAAGAACACACCCGAGAAGAGGAACACCAGCGGCAGAACGTAGAGAAGAATTCTCTGCTGCCGGTACATGGGGCTGGCCTTCATTTCCGGAGACTGGTTCTTCGACATGATCTGCAACTGGGTGATGAACTGTGAACCTGACATCAAAATCACCATCACTGCAGCGATAAGAACGATGGCGACTGCTTGGGTGCCCACGTAGAGTGCATTCTCATCGAAAACTTCAAACATGGCCGCTTTCAGCGGCGCCGCGCCCAAGAGCTCAGCGTTGGCAAAGCTTCGTGGCAGATCGCCGACCATGAAAGATACGCCATCGATTTCTTCACCGGCGTTGATCAATACACGGAACAAACCAAAAAAGATCGGCATCTGCAGGAGGAGGGGAAGACAAGAAGCAAACGGGTTGGTTCCCGCCTTACTGTATAGGGCCATAGTTTCCCGGCTCATCGCCTCTCTGGAAAACTGATCTTTTTTGCCCCGATACTTATCCTGAATCTTTTTCAAGTCAGGGGCTATCTCCATCATCCGACGTTGGCTCTTAATCTGCCGAACGAAAACAGGGATCAGCGCAGCTCGGACGACCAACACCAACGCTGTGATCGATAGCACCCAACTCAACCCCGATTCGGGGTTCATACCCAATGATGTTGCGATGGTATGAAACCCCACAAGGATGGCTTCGATAACCCACCTGATCGGCCACAGAATGGTGTCAATGACGCCCACTAGATGCCTCTACTTTCTTCGGTGTCACAAAGCCGTGCTTCGTCACGGTGTACTGGGGTCTTAGGCGATTCGGGGGATCATCGATTCCCCCTTTACTCCAGGGATTGCATCGAAGGACCCGCCAGGCGGCCAGTCCAATTCCCCATGCTGCTCCATGATACTGAATCGCTTGCACCGCGTATAAAGAGCAACTTGGATAATACCGACATACCTGTCCATACAGTGGTGAAATCACTTTGCGGTACGCCCAGAGTAACCCCAAAAAAACATTCCGTGGAGCCAGCAGTACCCACCACAACGCCGTCACGACGACACCAACTTCTCGAGAGCGACAGACAGCTGTTGATGCCACGCATCAACCGAGACGGATAATGCACGCTGGTCAGCTCGAACAACCACTTCACAACCGGGGTACTGCTCCGCAAGCAGTAAACATGCCGCCCGGAGGCGGCGCTTTATCGAATTTCTCGCCACCGCGTTCCCCGCAATTTTCGACACGACAAACCCACAGCGAAAAGGTTGGCCTGGGCTGGTGCGGAGAACAGCAACAACGCCGCCCGTGACCGACGTTTTCTTTCCCCGACGAAGGACGTGTCGAAAGTCTTCGGTAGTGAGAATACGGTGTCTCCGATTTAACACAATCGGAGCGTCGCCTTAGGCCGAAAGTTCCTCGCGGCCCTTCCTCCGACGGGCAGCGATAATGGCACGGCCAGCGCGCGTGCGCATGCGCGCACGGAAGCCGTGGGTCTTTGCCCGGCGGCGAGTGTTGGGCTGAAATGTGCGCTTCGTCATTTTCTTCTCCTGAAAGTCTCCACGATTTGTCACAGACAAACCGACACAACAGAATATGCCTGAATCCCGTGGTGAGTCAAACCGGCCTACTTATCCACAGATTACTTCAGACCGTTCATTTTTTGTCATTGGTGCCCCCGGGGTCCTAAAGTGGGGGAAGTTATCCACAGGAAGGAGATGGCAATGGATGAACCCGACAACGACATCACCACGCTCTGGTCGGCGATCTTGGCCCACCTCACCGCTGATAACCGCATCACCCCCCAGTTGAGGGGTTTTCTCGACCTTGTCGAACCACGAGGTGTTCTCCAGGGAACTCTTTACTTGGATGTTCCTAATGAACTAACCCGAGGCATTTTAGATCAGCGGGTAAGAATCCCTCTCATGTCTGCCGCTGAAAGCATTGAAGGCAACAGCATCAGAAACTTTCAGGTCGTCATTAACCCGGAACTAGACTCACCAGGCCCAGGCGACAACCCTCCTGTTGTTCCCGGCGCCTACACAGAGGAGCCTCCTCGTGAGGAAACGCCGATTCCTTCTCTAGGAAACGGATCTCGTCTGAACGATAAATATACGTTCGACAGTTTTGTTATCGGCGCGTCAAATAGGTTCTCTCATGCGGCAGCCGTTGCTGTTGCTGAAGCGCCCGCCAAAGCGTACAACCCTCTCTTCATTTACGGAGGATCGGGGTTGGGAAAGACACACCTTCTTCACGCCATCGGTCACTACGCCCAAAATTTATACAAGGGCATTCGTGTCCGGTACGTCAGCAGCGAAGAATTCACCAATGACTTTATTAACGCCATTGCGAACAATAAGTCTTACGAATTTCAAACCCGCTATCGAGAAGTTGATGTGCTGCTGATTGACGACATCCAATTCTTGCAGGGAAAAGATTCAACGCAGGAAGCCTTCTTCCACACCTTCAACACCCTTCACGACCACAACAAGCAGGTTGTCATTACCAGCGACCTTCCCCCCAAACTGCTCACTGGTTTTGAGGACCGCATGAGAACACGGTTTGAATGGGGCCTGATTACCGATGTTCAAGCGCCAGACCTCGAAACGCGTATCGCCATTCTTCGGAAAAAAGCCGCCAGTGATGCCCTCAATATTGATGATGACATCTTGGAATATATGGCGTCAAAGGTGTCAACAAACATTCGCGAATTGGAAGGCGCTCTTATTCGCGTGACCGCATACGCGAATCTCAACTCAATGCCGGTCAATATGACCCTCGTTCAGTCTGTGATGAAAGACCTCATGCTCACCGAAGAGGCGAACGTGGTGTCGCCCAACGAAATCATTGGCCAAACAGCCCAGTACTTTGAGTTGTCTATTGATGACCTGTATGGCTCATCACGGTCCGCCACCATCGCGTTAGCACGACAGATTGCCATGTATTTGTGCCGAGAGATGACCAGCCTGTCGCTGCCGAAAATTGGCCAACTATTTGGAAACAGAGATCATACGACTGTGATGTATGCGAACAAAAAAATTGGTGAGCTGATGAAAGAGCGTCGGAGCGTCTATAACCAGGTCACTGACATCACCAGCCGCATCAAACAGAGCCCCCCGTTTCGGTAACCTTCAGGTAGACCATGAAGTTACTCCCAACGGGATAAACCTGTGGATAACGCACGCATCCCTGTGAAAAACAGCTATTTAGGGGTGAATAACCTTTGGCGATTGAGTGGGCCTCGCGGGTTTTCCACAGAAAACAGCCAATTTATCCACCGCCTGTTCACAACTTACACAAATGTGGTTCAGGACACTTTTCGCGAGAGTCAGGTATTTATCCGCACTTTCCACAGCTGTTAAGAGTGTTAACAGATAGTTTTATATAAGAGGATTCCCCCAACTTTTAGTCAAAGGAATCGTCTGCCTGTGACAGAATCGACTACACGTGTTGGGATCAACCCGGAGAAAGGGCCCGAGTGAAATTCAGCGTCCATAGAGATATTTTTGCCGAAGCGGTGAGCTTTGCGGCGAAACTTCTCCCCCAGAGAACCACCCTCCCCATTCTCGGCGGAGTACTCATGACTGCTGATAGCAGCGGGGTGACATTCTCTTCTTTTGATTACGAAGTGTCAGCAAAAACAACAGTTAACGCCGATGTGGTTGATAGTGGCCAAGTGCTTGTTTCCGGGCGACTACTGTCTGACATTGCCCAACGCCTTCCCCACCAAGAAGTGTCATTGGAAACCAATGGGTCCAACGTTGTAGTGAAATGTGGCACAGCAAAGTTCTCGTTGCTCACCATGCCCTTGGAAGAGTATCCAAGCCTTCCAGA
>SKHB01000018.1 GCA_007117135.1 Microbacteriaceae bacterium
CGATGAGAGCCCACAGGGGGAACACGTCTCACGCTGTTACGAATCGTTGAGCTCATCGGGTGTGGTTTCAGGCTGTATATCGTCTCAAGAAACGAGTGTATGCGGAGGGTAATGATTTTTGGTCCCATAGTCTGGTGTGGTGGGAAAGCTCCGGCGGGAACAGGTCAACATTCCTGTCGTCTTGCTTTTCTTTAACCGCCCCGAGACCACCAGGCGCGTGATGGCTCAAATCAGGCGCGCTCAGCCCAAGACGCTGTACTTGGTGCAAGACGGTGCGAGGCCTGATGTTCCCGGTGAGCAAGCACTTGTCGAGGTCACCCGCAATGTCGCCGAGAATGTCGACTGGGACTGCACGGTGATCCGTGACTATTCGGACAGCAACCTCGGGCTGCGGGAGCGTGTCACATCTGGCTTGGACAGAGTTTTTTCCGACGTGGATCGGGCGATCATTCTCGAGGATGATTGTGTCGCAAACGACAGTTTTTTTGCTTTCTGCAATGAAATGTTGGATCGATACGCCGAGGATGAACGGGTGGGAACAGTGTCGGGGAACAACTTTTTACGAGGAAAGTTTGTCACCCCAGCTAGCTACTTTTTTTCCCCCGATGTCCGCATTTGGGGCTGGGCCACCTGGCGGCGAGTGTGGCAAGACTTTTCTCGAGAAGGTCTTCACTACCAGTGGTCGCGCGATGAGGCCTCACAAGCTCTGGACGGGTTTCCTTCCGCCTCGAGGCGTAAAGCACTCGTGGCGATGGCTGCGAGTGCCCACAGCATTGACTCGTGGGCTTTGCCATTTGTTCTCCACTGCCAAAAAAGAAACTATGTGAGCATTGTCCCGGAAGTAAACCTGGTGAAAAACATTGGGTTTGGTTCCTCCTCAACTCATACCCGGTTTGAAAGTTTCACCGACGAGATCCCCACGAGAGCGCTGGAGTTTCCGCTTCGACACCCGGACACCGTCGAGCGAAATGATGAGGCCGGAAAACTGGAAAATAGACTGCATCGAAAAATGTGGCTCACGTTTCCGCTCACACATCCCATCAGTTTTATGGGCCGGATTTTCCGCTTTCTTCTGTCCCGGTAGGAACTGCCGCTATGCGGAGGTGAAGGGCGAGTCACTAATTTTGGGAAATGCGTCAACCAGCGAGTTCGGGTCAAGGTTGGAAATGTTTCTGCCCGAAAAGTGTGTGTGGAGAGCTCGGAAATGGTTCGCCGTTGAATACAGCAGGTCGGCCATCCCCAGCAGGGTGTAGCCGTCAAGGTCCTGTTGGCCGGAATCTGTTCCAGCCAGGTGTGTGGGGTGTCGGGTGATGGTGTTGTCAGGGTTGACAGCAAAGTTTTTGATGTAACTCAAGTCCACCCCAATTATCTGACTGTCTGCGCCTCCCAGGTGAACAGCGAGAGCCAGAGCTTTCGCTCCCGTTGTCCCCTGATAGCCGCGGGGTTTCAGGGGGGAGATATTTTTCGACCAGGTCTCCAGACTGTCGTCGTCAAAAAACACCACCTGGTTGGTGATTCCCGTAACGGTGACATCTTTCTTCCACGTCCACGGCATCACCATGGTGACCGACGGATTTTTTGCTAACAACGCCCACGGCTCGCGGTGGGTGTTGTGCTTTTGGGGGTGAAAACCGTCGTCTGACCACACCAAAAAGTCGGGCGTGATGTCCTGTGCTAAACCACTGGCGAGAAAATGGTTGGTCGCAATGACGACCAACGTGCCTGATTTTTGTGCTGCTGCGACCTTTTTTGGTACGAGTTTTTGCGCTGATGGGCCACTGCCAATAACGAGAACTGTTTTGCCGGCCGCCGAGCCAGCCAAATGTCGCATGCCGTGTAGCGCGGGGCGCCGGCCACCTCCTTGGCTCAGTCGCCTGATGATAAACAGGGCCAGCACTCGCAGCTTCACCACAACTGTCCGCCACACGCCACCACCCGGGTGAGTGTGGGGGGAACTCCACCGCTCAAGCCTCGACACCGACGGTGTCACAGCGAGGCGGTCCCGAGTTTTCTCGTACCGGTCAAAACGGTCTGACGTTTCAGCAGTCACGACAACTACTTTCCCCGGAAGGTGTCTTCATTGTCCAGAAACCACTGGTAGGTCGTGGCAAGACCGTCCCTCAAAGGTGTTTTGGGTGTCCAGCCCAGCTGCTCAATTCGCGAGTTGTCGAGAAGTTTTCGGGGCGTGCCATCGGGTTTACTCGTGTCAAACAGGAGCTCGCCCTCATAACCGACCACATCAACAATGGTGCCAGCAAGGTCAGCGATGCTGACTTCTTGGCCGGAGCCGACATTGATGTGGTCAGCCTGGTCGTAATGCTCAATGAGGAAAATGATGGCGTCGGCCAAGTCTTCTGAGTACAAAAACTCGCGAAGCGGTGTTCCGGATCCCCAAATGGTGACGGCCGGCAACTGGTCCCTTTTGGCCTCGTGGATGCGTCGAATGAGAGCGGGCACGACGTGAGAGTTTTCCGGGTGAAAATTATCTCCCGGACCGTAAATGTTCGTCGGCATGGCGCTAATCCAGGAGCGGTTGTATTGGGTGCGGTGTGCCTTCACCTGTTCAATCCCAGCAATTTTTGCCACCGCATACGCGCTGTTTGTGGGTTCGAGGTCACCGGTCATTAAAGACGATTCGGGGATGGGTTGGGGCGCAAACTTGGGGTAAATACAGGAGGACCCTAGGAACACAAACTTGTCAACGTCAGCCTCTGCGGCCGCATCCATCAGGTTCACCTGAATCTGGATGTTGTCACTCAAAAACTGGGCGGGGTAGGTCGCATTGGCGTGAATACCACCCACTTTCGCGGCCGCATCCACCACCACATCTGGTGTGTGCGTTGTGACATAGGAAAAAACAGCGTCCCGTTGCGTGAGGTCAAGTTCCGTCGAGGTCGGTTGCAGGATGGTGTCGACTCCGCGCTCGCGGAGTTTTCGCACCACCGCGCTTCCCACCAACCCTCTGGCACCCGCCACCATGACGCGGGTATGGGGTTGGAGGGTGAAAACGGGTGCGAGTGTTGACATGGGGTTCTTTCTGGTGTCGCCAAACAGGCTACCCACGAGTCTAGAGTGGTGTGGATGTAGCTGGAGGTGGCGACGTGTCGGATGACCCGGACATTCTTGTTGTGTTGCCCACCCTGGGGACAAGGAATGATCGACTTCGACAGGCTTTGGAATCTATTGATCGGCAAAGGAAAGACCACGCCATCACTGTCGCCCTCGTTGTCCCAGAAAAAGCTGCAGAGGCGCGGAGCATGGGCGCCGAGTTCGGCGTGACTATTGTCGACGACCCGGGTCGAGGCATGTCGGCTGCGATGAACGCTGGCCGACGTGTTGCGACCACTGAGAAGGCCACCATTTGGTTGGGTGACGATGATACGTATGAGCCAGGTGGTCTCGCTACCCTTTTCGCGTTGTTGATGGACACACCTGACGCGGTTGTTGCCTACGGTGGTTGTCGCTATGTGGACAACTCGGGGAGGCAGTTGTGGGTCAGTCAGGTGGGTCGTCTCGCCGCCGCGTTGATCGGTTTTGGCCCCAATCTCATTCCCCACCCGGCCGCGATGATTCGCCTCAGTGCCATCGAGTCAGTCGGCGGTTACGACGAAGCGTTGCGGTTAGTGATGGACTTAGATGTTTTCTTGAAACTCAAAAAGGCCGGCCGTTTTGTTGCCACAAAAACACCTGTTGCTTCTTTCGGCTGGCACGAAGACTCTCTGACTGTTGCGGGACGAATAGCGTCGGAGAAAGAAGCCAGAATGGTGAAACGCCGCCACTTGCCGGTTGCCCTTCGACCACTGTCTGGCCTGTGGGAATGGCCGGTTGCCTGGGCAAGTAGGATTGCCGCCCACACTGTGAATCGACGCGTGAGCGGTACGCTGGCCAGGTAGCCTGGGACAAGCTCTTCGCAGTCTCGCGGGAGAGGGAAGGAATTTGCGTAGGATGGCGTCAGTAAAAAAGGCCCTCATTACCGGCATCACCGGTCAAGACGGGAGCTACCTGGCAGAGTTTCTGCTGTCGAAGGGCTACGAAGTTCACGGCATTATCCGCCGGTCATCCACGTTCAACACTCTACGGATCGACCACCTGTATCAGGATGTTCACGATACGGACGCCAAACTTTTCCTCCACTACGGTGACTTGAGTGACTCGTCAAGGCTCACCACTCTGCTCCAAACCATCGAACCCAGTGAGGTCTACAACCTGGCCGCCCAGTCACACGTTCGGGTGAGTTTTGATGAGCCCGAACACACCGGAAATACCACCGGCCTGGGCTCTATTCGCCTGTTGGAAGCGATTCGACTTCTCCAACTGCCCTGTCGGTATTACCAAGCGTCCAGTTCGGAAATGTTTGGAGCGACACCGCCACCACAAAACGAAGACACCGTGTTTTACCCCCGGTCACCCTACGGGGCGGCCAAGCTGTATTCCCACTGGGTGACCAAAAATTACCGCGAAGGTTACGGCATGTTTGCCACCTCCGGCATCCTGTTCAACCACGAATCCCCCCGGCGCGGGGAAACCTTTGTCACCCGCAAAATTACCCGCGCTGTTGCGCGGATCGCTGCCGGTCTTCAAGACGACCTTTATTTGGGTAACTTGGATGCCATCCGCGATTGGGGGTATGCCCCCGAATACGTTCAAGCCATGTGGTTGATGTTGCAGGCTGACCAGCCAGACGATTTTGTGATCGCCACCGGCACTGAATATTCGGTGAAAGATTTCTTGCAGTTTGCCTTCTCCTACGTGGACTTGGAGTGGGAAAAATATGTGAAGTTTGACCCCCGATACCTTCGCCCCACCGAAGTGGATGCGTTGGTGGGTGACTCGTCGAAGGCGAAGAAAGCATTGGGCTGGATACCCAAGGTGTTGACCCCGGAGCTTGCCCAAATCATGGTAGATGCTGACCGTGAGGCGCTGGAAGCCGAAGGTCATCACTGGATTGACACGCCCAACTGGAAAGCCATCGGGGGATAGGTATCCACTGTGTGGCTGAAAATCAAGATTTCTTGGAGCTTCCTCCACAAAAGAGAGAAGCGTTACTTTATGTTGCTTGCCGTGGGGCGAATCTTCAACAATGTGTTGGACATCGTGGGTATTGGCTCCATCGGCTTATTGGTGATGGCGGTGGCGTCGGGTCGCATTGATTTTTCTCTCGGCCCGTTTTCTATCAAAATCGATGAAACGCCATTCAGCCTGATTGTGACCCTGGTGGCGGTGTCGGCTGGCGCATTTTTGTTCAAGGCACTCTTTGGACTGGCCATGGCATACGCGAACCTGTGGCTATTGGCCGGTATTGAGGTTAGAAACTCTAAAAGAGTTCTCAACTACCTGTTGAACGGGTCTTTAGGCGACCTGCGAAAGTATTCTCGCGCTGACATCCAATATGCAACCGGGCTGTCCACCAGTGCAATGTTTGGTGGCCTGTTGGGGGCCGTGTCAAACATGATCACGGAAATTTTCTTGATGGTCATGATCGTCAGCATGTTTTTCCTCGTTGACCCTGTCGCTGCTGCCGCCATTTCGATCTACATCTTCGCGTTTATCGTGGTGATTCAATTCATCATCGGAAATAAGCTCAAAGAAATCGGCCGCGCAGTCATGAAAGGGTCCATTGCCACAGGGTCGGCCGTTTTGGACGCGGTCGAAAGTTTCAAGGAAGTGTCAGTGTTGAGGCGCCAAACCCATTTTGTTGGCAAATTCACTATCGCCAGAATGCTTCTTGCACGAACCAAAGCGCGGGAGCTTTTCTTACGGGCAGTGCCAAGAATTGTGATTGAGCAAAGCCTCATGTTGGGTGTCTTGGGTTTTGTGGGGTGGCAAGTCATTTACGGCGACATTACGTCTAATGTCGCCTCGGTGGGTGTGTTTATTGCGGGAAGCGTGCGGCTAATGGGAGCTATCCTTCCGATTCAAAACTCGTATGCGTCGCTCAAATCCACCCACCTGAAAGCTGACATGGCCATTCAGATCTTGGAAAAACACCGCGCCAAGTCGGGCGAGCCTGATGAGCGTAAAGCCCGTCGTGCGCTGCGGGAGAATCCGCTCGTTACCGGTATTCGTGAGGAAAGCGGGGGAGGGGTGAGCATCACGGCGACCAACGTTTCCTACGCTTACCCAGACGCGTCAGAATATGCAGTCAAGGGAGTAAGTCTCGACGTAAAAGAGGGCGACTTTGTTGCCCTAGTGGGGCCATCTGGGGCGGGAAAGACCACGATGGCTGACCTGTTACTTGGTCTTCACCTCCCCACCGAAGGCGCTGTCCTCATTGATGGTCGATCACCGGTGGAGGTGCGACAGACTGACCCCGGTTTGATTTCCTATGTTCCCCAAAAACCAGGCATGGTGGCGGGGACAATCGCTGAAAATGTTGCCCTGGGTGTTGACAGCGACAACATTGATCGTGACCAGGTCTGGCGGGCCCTCGAGCTTGCCGGGCTTAAATCCGTGGTTGAAGAGATTCCTCACGGGATCGATTCCGACTTGGGGAAACAGTCCGATGCACTCAGTGGTGGGCAGTTGCAACGATTGGGTCTTGCCCGCGCCCTGTACCCCAACCCCAGAGTGATCATTTTGGATGAGGCAACCAGTGCGTTGGACGCAAAAACCGAATCGGAAGTGACCAACAACATTCGGTCGCTGAAAAACCACGTCACCATTGTTGTGATTGCGCACCGGCTGTCAACTGTCCAACATGCTGACTGCGTGTATGCGATGGATGGCGGAAAAGTTGTGGGATCTGGGCCGTTTAAGAAAGTCCGCAAAGAAGTCCCGATGATTGAGGAATACGTTCAGCTGATGTCCTTCGAGGACTAGGGGTTCAGGTGGACCGGTCAGACTTTCCACGCACGGGGAGCATTGACTGTGACCTGACGGTTCTGATCGACGTCGACTCAACAAACTCGTATCTTCGCAACCACACCGGTGACCCCCACCGGGTTGCTGTCGCCGTCACGGACAATCAAACCTCTGGGCGGGGAAGACAGGGCAGGGTGTGGAGCCAGCCTGCGGGAAGTGGCCTGGCGATGAGCATCCGACTGCCGGACTCTCACAACACCACGTGGTTGAGCGCTTTCCCCCTGCTCGTGGGCGGTGTTGTCGTTGACGTTATTGGCCGAGAAACGGGGCTCGTAGCGTCAGTGAAATGGCCGAACGATGTGTGGGTGTCAGGCAAAAAAGTTGCCGGGGTGCTGTGTGAGGTGACAGATGCTGGTGTTATTGCAGGAATTGGGATAAATCTGAGATACCCGGAGGAATCCCTTCCCACCCCCCAATCGACCTCCCTCCACTTACACACCGAAGTGGGACAGAGCCTGCCAGACCGGCTGGTCCACGGGGTTGTAACCGGCCTGATTGACGCCGTTGACCAGCTCGGCCAGGGAGCTCTGCCCACACTTGTGCGACAGGTGGCAGAAAAGACCGTCACTATTGGACAATCGGTGAGAGTAGAGTTCCCCGACCGGTCATATCGGGAGGGAACAGCTACCGGTATCGGCCGGGACGGATCATTGGAGCTTCTCTGGACAGATGGGACAACGGGAGTTGTTATTGCTGGCGACGTGTGGCATCTCACCCCCCTGATCGAGAGACCGTGACTGGAGCGTGAGCCCCGGTAGGCTTAACCGGTGACATATGTCGTTGGAGTGGTGGGTGGTGGTCAACTGGCCCGAATGATGATTCCTGCTGCAGAAGCACTGGGTCTCGATATTCGTATCCTTGCCGAAGTCGAGGGGTCATCGGCGAAACTTGCGGCCAGCGAGGTGGGCGACTACAGAGACTGGTCGACACTTCGCCAGTTCGCGACAGCGGTCAACACGCTCACTTTCGACCACGAACACGTTCCCACCGACTTTTTGCACCGCCTGGTGGCAGAAGGGGTGTCGGTCCAACCAGGCCCCGACGCACTCGTTTTTGCCCAAGACAAAGCAGCCATGCGGCACAGACTCTCGAGCATTGACGTTCCCCTGCCAGGCTGGAGTGTGGCCGAAACTGTCGAACAGGCAGACGCATTTATTTTCGACCAGGGCGGGCAGGCGGTCGCAAAAACACCCCGCGGTGGTTACGACGGGAAAGGGGTGCGAGTCATTTCCTCGGGTTCAGACGTGTCTGACTGGTTAGATGCCGGTCCAGTGCTGATGGAACAGAAGGTTGACTTTGTCCGGGAAGTATCGCAGATGGTCGCCCGGAGGCCTTCTGGGGAAACAGTGCCCTACCCGCTGGTGGAGACCATCCAAAAAGACGGAGTGTGTGCTGAAGTAATCGCCCCCGCGCCACACACCACCCCGGATCACATTTCGGAGGCGGCCCGCATCGGTGTTCTCATCGCCGAGTCACTTGATGTCACCGGAATGTTGGCCGTGGAAATGTTTGTCACCAGTTCCGGGGACTTCCTGGTGAACGAGTTAGCCATGCGGCCACACAACTCTGGCCACGTGTTCACCGAAGGTGCGATCACCAGCCAGTTTGAACAACACCTTCGCGCCGTTTCTGACTGGCCGCTTGGTTCCCCAACACTTCGACACCCCTGGTCGGTGATGGTGAATCTGTTCGGGGACGCGGGAAACGACAGAATTCAACAAATTCTTGACTATTCACCCCTGGTCAGTGTTCACGCTTACGGCAAAGCGGCGCGCCCCGGGCGTAAAGCTGGACACCTGGTGGTGTCGGGTGATGAACTGGACGAGGTTTTAGCCCTGGCGCGTGCCGCAGGTGCTATCGGCGCGGCGTCTGCGTAAAGTGTTGACCATGGAACCCGTCACTGTTGCCGTCATTATGGGGTCAGATTCGGACTGGCCCATTATGCGTGACGCGCTGGATGTTTTGAAAGACTTCGGCGTTGGTGTCGAGGCCGAAATTGTTTCCGCCCACCGAACGCCCAAAAAAATGGTCGAATTTGCTGAAACCGCCGAATCGCGGGGCATCAAAGTGATTATTGCTGGTGCGGGCGGGGCCGCCCACCTTCCCGGGATGGTGGCGTCACTGACAACCCGACCGGTGATCGGTGTGCCCATTCCGCTGAAACATTTGGACGGTTTAGATTCGCTGATGTCGATAGTTCAAATGCCTGGTGGTATTCCTGTGGCAACGGTCGCCGTGGGGGGAGCAAAAAACGCCGCCCTGTTGGCGGTGCGTATTTTGGCGACCGACGACCCGGGACTTACCGAGAAGCTCCGACAGCACCAGGCGGACATGCGCGCTGACGTCGAATCCCGCACCCTCGACTAGACAGGATCAGCGCAAATCGAGGGCGCGCTGTCTCAAAATCATTTCTCTCACCTTGAGACCCACACTAATGAGGGCTCGAAGCGGCCAGAAAAAAGGGCCCCGGTATCGCTTGGAAATGAAGCGCATCGCACTGTGATGGTGGGCGGTGACCATTGCTCGGTGGTTTTTCCGCGTCGATGTTCCCCCAATGTGTGTCGCCGTGGCAGGGGGGACATACCAGTTTCGATAGCCAGCCTCTGCAATTCGCCAGCCCAAGTCAACGTCCTCGAAGAACATAAAATATCCGTCGTCGAAACCGCCGATGGCATCAAACGCTTCTCGGCGAAGCAGCAAAAATGACCCCGACAGCCATCCAGACGGCCGGGGAGTTTTTCGCCGATAGTCACCCCGGTATGCCCTCGTCCAATGGTTTCCCGGCCACACCACACCAAACAAGGCGTGGCCAATGCCGATTCGAAGAGTGGGGAGGGCCCGGGCGGAAGGGTAAAGACTGCCGTCCTCATTCACAATTCCTGGCCCCAAGCATCCTGCTTCGGGGTGGGCCTCAGCCTGTTCCAACAGGATCTCCAACGTGTCGGGTGTCACCACGATGTCCGGGTTGCACACCACCACAAAGTCAATATCGTCATCGAGTGCGGCCACCCCGTGGTTGGCCGCCCCGCCATAACCCGGATTATCCGGTCTGTGTAATACGTCAAGCTTGTCGCACCAGGGGGTCGCTGGCGGGGTGAGAACGGTCGGGGAGTTGTCAACAACGACAATGTGTCGCGGGGTGATGGTGGAGTGTTTGACGGAATCGAGAAAACCTTCCAAAACGTCGCCCGAGTCGTAGGTGACGACAACAATCCCCACCCGGTGGGCCATTAGTGGTCACCGACAATGTCAGAAAAACATTTTGGGTAAGCCTCGGCAAAAGCGTCCTCCCAGCTGCGCATGGCGGGAAGACCGACAGCTGCCCACGCGTCGTGGCCAAGCACCGACCAGGCAGGTCGGGGTGCTGGCCGAACAAACTCTGCCGAGGTGGTGGGGAGGATTCGCTCCGGATCCAACCCAGCTGTTCCAAAAATTACTCTCGCGAAATTCCACCAACTGGTGCGCCCGGCGTTAGTGCCATGAAAAATGCCTGAACGGATACCGCTATCGATCACCAGCCGTATCTGATGGGCCAAGTCTTTTGTCCACGTCGGTTGCCCCACCTGGTCGTCAACCACGTTCAAAGTGTCCCTCGTGGTGGAAGCGGTGAGCATGGTGCGGGGAAAACTCGGCCCGTTGCCTCCGTATAGCCACGCGGTGCGAATAATCACCGAACCGTCCGGGTAGACCTCCCGCACGGCTTTCTCGCCGGCAGCTTTCGACTTCCCATAAATTGACACCGGGTCCAGCGGAGCATCTTCGGTATAAGGCGTGGTGGCATCGCCCCGGAATACATAGTCGGTGGAGAGGTGAATGAGAGTGGCGCCAGACTTCTTGCACGCCTCGGCGAGAATCTTTGGGCCCACCGCGTTTACCGCCATGGCCTGCTCGACGTCATCCTCGGCTTGGTCAACTTTCGTATAGGCAGCACAGTTCACCACGACGTCGACACCGGATAGGGCCGCGTGCACTTGTTCCGGGTCGGTGATGTCCAGCTCTGCTCGGCTCTGTGCGCGGATATCCATGTCGCCACACACGTCAGTCAGGTCTCTCCCCAGCATCCCGGATGCTCCGGTGATGGCAACTGTGGTCATAGGGCTGCGCGGTCTTTCAGAGGCTCCCACCACGCTCGGTTATCCCGATACCACTGCACCACATCGGCGAGGCCCTCACTGAAGGGGACCTGTGGCTGGTATCCCAGCTCGGTGGAGATTTTCTCGATGGATACGCAGTAGCGGCGGTCGTGTCCTTTACGGTCCTCCACATAGGTCACAAACGTTTCGTCGCGGCCGGTGGCGTTCAACAGCATGGTGGTGAGTTCCCGGTTGGACAGTTCCGTTCCGCCGCCAATGTTGTAAATTTCACCGGCCAGACCGCCTGTGAGAACGAGGGCAATTCCTCGGCAGTGGTCGTCAACGTGTAACCAGTCGCGACGGTTTTCCCCGTCGCCGTAAAGCGGCACGGGTGCTCCGTCGATCAGGTTGGTGACAAATAAGGGAATCACTTTCTCGGGGAAATGGTGAGGCCCGTAGTTGTTGGAGCAGCGAGTGATCGACACGTTCATTCCGTGGGTGCGGTGGTAACTGCGAACAATGAGGTCGCTTCCGGCCTTGCTGGCAGCGTAGGGCGAGTTCGGGAGAAGCGGTTCGTTTTCATCCCACTCCCCCTCGTCGATGCTGCCGTAGACCTCGTCGGTGGAGACGTGAACAAAGCGGGGAATACCGAGTGCCAAAGTGGCATCGAGTAGGCGCTGGGTTCCCAGCACGTTTGTTTCGACGAAAATACTCGCGTCAACGACGGACCTATCCACGTGGCTCTCGGCGGCAAAATGAACAACGGCGTCGTGGCCGGGAAGAATCCGGTTCAACGCATCCGTGTCACGAATATCGGCCTGTTCAAACCGGTATCTGGGGTCATCGGCAATGGCCTCAAGGTTGGTGAGCGTCCCGGAGTAGGTGAGTGAATCAAGCACCGTCAACCCGGTGACAGTGACAGTGGGAAGTTCTCCTCGAAGCGCCATGCGGACAAAGTTTGAGCCAATAAACCCGGCCCCACCGGTGACGACAAGCCTCACGGTCATTCCTCCCACTACTTGCGTATCAGCGGATACGTTCCGAGCCAGTCTAGTTGGCCGAAACACGCCCCAGGGCTCGTGGCGTTGGTAGAGTTCGGGAGTGGAATTTATCCCCCTTGGCATCTCCGGCGCGTTTCACGTGAGAAACGTTGTCCACGCTGACGACCGTGGCGAATTCGTCGAATGGTTCCGTATCGACAAAATGGAGCACGCCACCGGGTACCGCTTTCCCGTGTCACAAGCAAACCTGTCCCGGTCCGCCAGAGGGGTTGTTCGCGGTATTCACTTTGCTGATGTTCCCCCGGGGCAAGCGAAACTGGTGACCTGTCTGTCGGGCGCTATCCGCGACGTGGTTGTTGATATTCGTGTTGGCTCGCCCACCTTTGGCACCTGGGAAGCTGTTGACTTGGATGCGGCAAGCCGTGATGCGGTGTTGCTGCCGGTGGGTGTGGGGCACGCGTTTGTTGCCCACGAAGACAACACCCTGGTCGCCTACTTGGTCTCCGATGTCTACACCCCACATGCCGAACACGGTATTCACCCTCTCGATGGTGACCTGGCCATTGATTTTGGGGTGGCTGATGACCAGTTGCTCCTTTCGCCCAAAGACCAGGAAGCCCCCACGCTGGCGGAAGCCCAGAGGGCCGGACTGTTGCCTGTTTTCGACGGGAAAGGCTAAACCATGAAGGGCGTTATTCTTGCTGGCGGGTCGGGGACCAGGCTGTGGCCGATCACCCGGGGCATTTCCAAACAGCTCATGCCCATTTACGACAAACCCATGATTTATTACCCGCTGTCCACCCTGATGATGGCCGGAATTAGAGAAGTGTTGGTCATCACCACCGCCGAATACAACCAACAGTTCAGAAACCTCCTCGGCGACGGCCACGAACTGGGCATGGTCATCGACTATGCCATCCAAGACGAACCGCGAGGCCTCGCCGATGCATTTTTGGTGGGGGAAAAATTCATTGCCGACGACGCAGTGGCATTAGTCCTCGGCGACAACATTTTTCACGGGACCGGACTCGGTTCGTCGCTACGCAACAACACCGACATTGTCGGTGGTCTGATTTTTGCAGCGCATGTGGCGAACCCGAAACAGTATGGCGTGGTGGAGTTTGACGACCAGATGCGGGCAGTATCTATCGAAGAGAAGCCCGAAAACCCGAAAAGCAACTTTGCTGTCCCCGGTTTGTATTTTTATGACAACTCGGTTGTCGACGTGGCAAAGTCGATTACTCCGAGTGCTCGCGGCGAATTAGAAATCACCGCGATCAACGAGCATTACTTGAATGCCGGGTCTCTGATGGTTCAGGTGCTCGACCGCGGTATTGCCTGGTTGGACACGGGAACATTTGAGTCGATGATGCAGGCAGGTGAATATGTCCGGGTCATTGAAGAGCGCCAAGGTCTAAAAATTGGCTGCATAGAAGAAATTGCGTGGCGGGCGGGGTGGATTGATGATCGTCAGCTGCGCGAGCTTGCCCAGCCCCTGACCAAAAGCGGATATGGCCACTATTTGGAAGGTTTACTGGGTGGCTGAGCGCAGGGGCGATAGTTTCCAGAGGGCTTATTTCCGGGACCTGTTGGCTTCGCGGGAACTATTAGTGAACCTCACCCAGCGAGAAATCCGTGGAAAATATAAACGGACAGCTCTCGGCCAACTCTGGTCGCTCGCCAACCCGATAGCCGCCATCATCGTCTACACTTTCATCTTTTCGGTGGTGTTTCGGGTTCCTGCCCAAATTGGTGACCCGAGTGGGCTCAACAACTATGCACTGTGGTTGGTGTGTGGCCTGTTGCCGTGGTTATTTTTCAACTCCACCATCACCCTCGGTGTCCGCTCGATTGTCGACAACGCGAACCTGGTGCAGAAGGTGTATTTCCCGAGGTTGGTGATCCCCCTGTCACTGACCGGGGCGGGAATGGTGAACTGGATGTTCGAAATGGCTGTGCTGGCCATCGCGTTGACCATTTTTGGTGCTTTTGTGTTGCCGTGGATTCCGCTGACGATCGCGTTCATGCTGCTGCTGGGTGTTTTTGCAGCCGGTTTGTCCATGTTGCTGTCGATTGCGAATGTTCACTTTCGAGATTTGGCCTATTTGCTCACTGTGCTGTTGCAGTTTTGGTTCTACCTGACACCGATTTTGTATCCGATTAGTTTGGTGCAGGCTCAATCAGACCGCTGGGGCGGTCTGCTGGGAACACCCATCACCCTGGTTGATTTGTACAAGGTGAACCCGATGGAACCGTTTGTGAACATTTTCCGTGACCTGCTGTATCACAACACGTGGCCCGCACTGCCGTCCGTTTGGGCGGCGATGGCATGGGCGTTTGTGACTTTCGCAGTGGGCCTGTGGGTGTTTTCGAAAAAGGATAAGAACTTGGCGGAGCTGATATGACAAACGTTGCAGTGTCGGTGGATCATGTCAGCAAAAAATTTCGCCTCTACCACGAGCGAAACCAGACCTTGAAGTCGGCGGTGATGCGCGGTCGGACTTCCCGTCACGACGAGTTTTGGGCACTCAAAGATGTCACTTTCGATGTGGAAGCAGGCCAAACATACGGCATCATCGGCTCTAACGGGTCAGGCAAAT
The DNA here is from genome assembly GCA_007117135.1 of Microbacteriaceae bacterium. Lineage (GTDB taxonomy): Bacteria > Actinomycetota > Actinomycetes > Actinomycetales > Microbacteriaceae > Pontimonas. The sequence goes on from SKHB01000018.1 coordinate 14,536, forward strand.
CAACACTGTTGAAGTGTTTGGCGAAAATCTATTGGCCCACCTCGGGCACCATCACGTACAGCGGCAAAATGGCGTCCCTGTTGGAGGTGGGATCCGGGTTTCACTTTGAACTGTCCGGCCGGGAAAACATTTTCTTGAACGGGTCAATTCTCGGTATGAGCAAAAAGGAAATCACTGAAAAGTTTGATTCCATTGTCGAATTTTCTGGGGTGGAAAAGTTCATTGATCAGCCGGTGAAAAACTATTCCTCCGGGATGTATGTGAGGTTAGGTTTCTCGGTGGCGATTCATGTTGACCCGGACATTCTCGTTGTCGACGAGGTGTTGAGTGTGGGCGATGAAGAGTTTCAACACAAAAGTTTCGAAAAGTTTTTAGACCTCAAACGAGCAGGCAAAACAATCATTCTGGTCAGTCACGGGCTTGATGTTGTCGCAGATATTTGTGACCAGGTGTCGTGGATTGAAAAAGGTGTGCTGCAGACCTCTGGCCCTGCGCCAGACGTTGTGGCGGCGTATCGGGCTTCTAACTCCGACTAGTCGCCAAAGCCTGCTCATCTTCCGTGGTGGCCTCGTGCCGTCCGACGTGTTTCACGGCAATGTTTCGACCCCACACCAGTGCCACCCACGCGGCACCAAGGAACGCCACCGTCCCCACCACCCACACGGTCATAGGAGTAATGACGGAGCCTGACAGCGACCACCACCACCATTCGCCGTCGGCGTTGAGGTTAAACCCGAGATCACCGAGACCGGTGACATAACGGCGAATATTTTGGTGAAGCGCAATCGAGTTCGCAAGAGACAGCGCAATCGTGATCATGACGACGGGGGTTTTTTGGCTAAACAATCCCGGATGTCCGGCTGGGCGAAGCAGCATGATGCCCAGCAGCACGACAATCAACGGCATAACGTACCGGGACTGGAATCCTGCGCCGACGAGGAATCCAGAAATCTGCAACAGGTAAAGCGGGATTGTCCACACCATGACGAACATGAGCGCGGTGACAAGCCTGATGCGCAAGGTTGCGCCGGCAAGCCCCACACCGATGAGAGCAACAAAAACACCCATCGCAAACAGGGTGACAATTTGTGGCATCGGAGTGTCCAACCATCCCAGGGATCCCCACGGCCATCCACCAACAACTCCCAGCCACAGTCCCGGGGTTTCAACGATGTTGTTCCACAGCAAGCCCCAGTTGAACTCGTCCTGGTCTCGATTACTGAAACCTGAGGTGACCGCCCCGAGAGCACCACGTTGGAAAAACAACACGGACGCGGCAAGGAGAACGCCGACAGCGGGAATCCACAGCCGTCGAACCAGTTGTCTCAAGGGCGCATCGGTGGCAAGAAGAGCCACGCCGGAGCTGGCGATCGCGAAAAGTGTGGCGTCTGTTCTCGCTGATGCGGCAATACCGACGAAAGCAACAAACATGACACCCAGCACCCACCGTTGCCAACCGGTGTGTTCCAGGTATCCAAGGAGAGCGACCCACGCCGACCCCACACCGATGATGGCCCACGCACTGGGGTTGGTGGAGGGGATGAGGAACATCCCCAGCGGCACGATGGCGCCGAACCAGGCAAACAGGAGGGGCTGCTTGAGTCGCCCCGGCACCAGCAACCACAGCGCCACATTCAACCCAATAAACAGGGCGGCGTTCACCAGTCGCATCGCAATCACAGAGGTGTCAATGTTTTCTCCAGCAAAAACACTGTGGAATTGGTAAAAACCGGTCGGGTAAAGCTGTTGGACCGAGTTCAGCCGGTTGGTCATTGTTTCTCGGCCGTCTGCTGTTGTCATCAGTGGCTGGCAGGCGGCGCTTTCTTCGGGGAACTGGGCATAACAGCGGGACTCGGGGATAGCGCTGGGCACCATTTTTTGCCTATTGCGCTCTTCCATGGCACACAAATCAGCCCCACCAATGTCCGTGCACCACACCGACGCCAGGTGGTAGTCGTCATCGGGAGTGGACCCGGGGGCTGATGACAAGCTCCACGCACCGAAACTGAGGAAGGCAAGAACGGCAACGGTGATCACACCCGCGGTCTGAGAGTGACGAAGCGTCTGCCATATGTCTTTCACCGAGAGTTTCCGGGTCACGGGGGTCTCGTCAGCGGCCAGCGTCATGGGTGTCTCCTGGGGGTTCGGCTAGGTCGAGCTTAGCTGGCGGATTGTCTGTCGAATATGCGCCGACTGGGCTTTCGGGGTGTAGGTTGCCTCGACGTGGTCGAGCGCAGCGCGCGTTCTCTCGACCACTTGTTGTGGTGTGGCGGTGAGTGCTTCTGCTAATACCTCCGGCCACGACAAGCCGTCGGCAAGATAGCCGTTGTGGTGGTGCGTGATTGCATCGGCAAAAACGGGCGCGGGGGAGGCGACAGTGAGAACCCCCGCGGCTGCTGCCTCAAAATATTTCAACTCGGATTTTGAATAGCTAAATGCATTGTGTTGTAGGGGCGACAAGTTGAGTGACACTTCGGAGATGGCCTTTTGCAGGCCGAGGAAGTCCATGAACGGCAACCGGTCAATGCGGTGGGCGAATCGGTGGAGACTTTCTGGCGGTTCGAGATATCCAGCGATGCGAAGCCGGGCTGCCGGATAGGTGTCGAGCACATGGGCCAAACCCTCCTCCGCGATCTGATAGTCGCGATTGTGTGACGCGGAGCCGGAAAAGTAGCCGATGATGGGCGCTTCGTGTGGTGGGGGGCGGCGGCTCGCACGAAGAGTCTGCGAATATTCCACCTGTTCGTTATTCAAAAAGTTGGGAATCACCGACACCGGGATATCAAACTGTTCCCGCAGTTTCTCGGCCAAAAAGTTGGTCGTGGTGATGATGCCGTCCACTTCTTGCAAGCTGTGTCGAATGCGACCCACCACCCCGACCCACTTTTCCACCCGACCAAAACGGGTGAGTCCCTGGTCGAGGCTCGCCACCAGAAGCGGAGTGGCTTCGAGAGTAAAAATGTGGTCGTCAATGTCGTAGAGGACAGTTTTGTTGGCCAACCGAAAAGATCGGATCAGCCTTTCAACGTCCGAGTCGTATCGAACTCGGACCAACACCAACACGTCGGCGTAGTCGCTGAGGCGGTCGATGGCCAGGAGGTCCTGCAAAAAAAAGTAGGACGCCGACATGTCGGTGTCTGCCTGGTTGATGGCCTGGGCCATGTTGTAACAGCGGTAGCGAAAGGTGCCAGGCTCTGCCCGTTCATACACATATGCCACCCGAAGTGAGTCAGGCCGAAGGTCTTTTAGCCGGGCGGTGAGGGGCTTCTCCCACGGCATAGTGTGAAGCACCTGGTAGGCGGCGTCACTCACTGGGGATCGCTCCACAACCCGTCAAGAGTGGCCGCAACCTCAGAGACAGTCGGCAGAGCCTGTGTCGATGCCGTTTTCGATGCTGTTAGAGCTTTTCGAAGAGAGTCCATCAGGTGGTCACCGACTGGCTCGGCACAGTCAGACGTCACCGTGTGAATCCCTGACGCTTTTGCCTGGTGGGCGAGGTAGGCAGGTTCGGTTCCAGCACCCAGAGCGACCAGTACTGAACATGCCCCCACTTCGGCCGCCCAGTCGGCAGTTGTCTGAGGGTGTGCAAGGCGCGGGACGACACTGCCGGTGAGGGTGACGGGGCGGGTAACGGACCCGAGGAGGGCAATCTGCCACGCCTGTGGGTCGAGTGTTGAGGTGGCGAGTGCTTCTTCGATCAGTTTCACGCTGTGGACAAAAAGGTTGTCCACCGAGCCTTCATCGGCAATGACGCCAATGGTGGGAGGGGTGGTGGAAGCGGGCGTGATGTCGATGAGCTGGGGCATTTCAATGACTGTGCTGGGTCCGGCTGGAGAAAGAGCCTGGTGAAGAGCCGCGGAGAACACGATGGTGCGGGTGGTTGGATCAGTGAGTTGACTGGTACCAAGAAGTCTCAGCTCGCCAGCTGGCTGGCGGTCTGCCTCGTTGGCTGTCACCACCCACCACAAACGCTCCGGTGACACAAAGTCGCGAAGCGACGCCCGGGCCGTTGCAGATGTTGCCCACCAAAATTCGCCGTCAACACATTCCACGTCAGCGGTGGGCCCCGGGGAGCGAACAACAATGTCGACGTGGGGGGAGTCGGGCAGGGTGGGAGTGGCGTGGGCAATATCGCCGCGTGTGATGTGGTCGGAGCGAAGAATAAATCGCAGCATCCAGTTGTGCCGGGCAGCCACTGCGGTTGCCAGGGCAACAACGGGGCGAAGCCCCAGGCCGACGACCTGCGGAGTGTGATCGTCAATCACCACTGAGAGCCTTGTCACATTCGCTGACGGTGCGGTAAAAAGCGGCAGGGGGGTGGTGTGGGGAATATGTGCTGCGCGAACAGCTTTTCCGGTAGTTGTTGCCAAGCGACCCTCCTTTTGGCCGTGGAGCAGGAAGTGAACCAGCGGGTTGGCGCCCAATTGGCGAACATCTCGGTAACTGTCCCAATAAAATGCGGTGTCGAAACGAGGTGATGGGTTGAGTCTCGTTTTCCACCCCACTAACCCGTAGTGGAGGATCGAATTGGGGAACAGTTTCGCGCCCGGTGATTGACGCCGATACCAGGATGCGTCAAAGAGCCCAGAGTCTCGCACCAGTCGATATAACTCCGCCATGCGAGTAAGCCTGGATATCCCCGGCAAGCCAGTCATACGCCCCATCTTTCCACGGTTCTGGCCGGAAAGACCGTAGGGTGGGGTAGCGAGAAGACCGGTGGGGGTGGGGTCACACCCCCCGGGTGAGTGAGGTCAACATGGTGAACACCCCCCTAGTGAGTGTCATCCTGGTGAATTTCCGGGGTGTGGCAGACACTTTGGAGGCCATTTCTCACACCCGCCAGGTCGACTGGCCCGCAGAGGCTGTGGAAATTGTTGTGGTCGATAACGCTTCTGGTGACGACTCGGTGGAGCGTCTGCGACGAGATGCCGGTGACATTGTCTTGGTGGAGTCGGATGAAAATCTCGGTTTCGCCGGGGGGTGCAATCTGGGTGTCGCGCGGGCATCCGGGGACATTGTGGCGTTTTTGAATAACGATGCCAAGCCGGACCCCCGCTGGATTCTCTCGGCTGTTGATGCGCTCATGCAATCAGCGTCGAGAGGGGCTGTTGCCTGCCGAGTGTTGGACTGGGAAGGCACAACCATTGACTACGCCGGTGCCGGAATGACCTGGTACGGCATGGGGTATCGCCCCCTGTCCTCCCACCCGGCAAACCGTAAAAAAGAGGCGGGACCGGGGCCAGTGCTTTTTGGGACCGGTTCGGGCATGTTTGTCAAACGCAACGTCTTTGAAGAACTGGGAGGATTCGACGACGACTTTTTTATGTTCTTCGAAGACGTAGATTTTGGGTGGCGGCTCAACCTTTTGGGTTACGAGTTTTGGTATGAACCAGAGTCGGTGGTTTTTCACAAACACCACCAGTCGATGAAAAATGTTGGGGCGTATCGGGAAGAGTTTTTGCTCGAGAGAAACGCGTTGATGTGTTTGTATAAAAATCTCGGCCAGAAAAAACTTCACGAGGTTCTCCCCGCTGCCATGCTGATGTCGGCGAGGCGCGCAGTGACCAGAACAGGGGCCGACACGACGTCGTTTGACCTGCGGAAACCCGGCGATGATGGGCCACTGTCGGTTGACCCCTTAGCGATGGTGCCCCTGTATGCGCAGGACCAGTTTGTGGAGATGTTGCCCGCTCTGAAAGAAAAACGCCGCCACATACAAGGCTCCAGAAAAGTCAGTGATGTGTGGATGTGGAAACTTTTTGGTGAGCCGGAAGCGCCCATGTCTACTGACCCCCACTATCTTCGAGGCTATGACTTCCTGCAGGCGGCGTTTGACATGGTGAGCGACCCACCCTCCACCAGCGTGCTGATTATCACCGGCGACCCGCTCGGAGAGAAACTGTCCGGTCCCGGCATGCGCGCCTGGCATATGGCCAACGCGTTGGCGCCCTCACACGAAGTTACCCTGATGACTCTCACCAACCTGGGGGAGGTTCCCCACTCCGGTTTCGATGTGGTGAGCGTTTCCCCGGGTGATGAGAAAGCATTCGGGGCGTGGGAGAAGTGGGCAGATGTGATCATCTTCCAAGGGCACGCTCTCGACCTGTTTGACACTCTTCGTCGCTCCACCAAACGCCTCATCGTCGACATTTACGACCCGATGCACATTGAACAACTCGAGCAGTCCAGGCACCTGCCTGAGGCCGAATGGTCGCAAATGGTCGCTGACGCCGGCGAATCGATTGCCGGGCAGCTTGCCCGTGGCGACTTTTTCTTGTGCGCGTCGGAAAGACAGCGACACTTCTATTTGGGCCAACTGACCAGTCTCGGTCGGGTTAATCCTGCCAGTTACCGAGACGATCCCCACTTGGAGCGCCTCATTGCGGTGGTTCCGTTTGGGCTCCCCGATGAGACGCCGAATCATGACACCGATGTGTTGAAAGGTGTCGTCGAGGGTATCGCCGCAGACGACAAAGTGTTGTTGTGGTCGGGGGGTCTGTACAACTGGTTTGACCCGCTCACCCTGATTCGAGCAGTGGCTAAACTCTCGGCAACGAAACCCCACGTGAAGCTGTTTTTCCAAGGGACGAAACATCCACACCCCGGCGTGCCCGAGATGCCCATTGTTGAGCAGTCGAGAACACTTGCACAAGACCTGGGGGTCTTAAACACCCAGGTGTTTTTCGGTGATTCGTGGGTCGACTACTCGACACGGCACAACTACCTGTTGGAAGCTGATGCCGGTGTCTCCACCCACCGGTCGCACTTAGAAACCGAATTCTCTTTCCGCACCAGAATCCTTGACTATTTGTGGGTGGGGCTTCCCATGGTGGTGACCGAAGGTGATCACTTTGCTGAACTTGTTGACAGAGAAAAACTGGGCATCGCGGTTCCCGCCGACGATGTTGAATCATTGGCGAGCGCCCTGGAGAAGGTGTTGTTTGATGACAAGTTCCGTCAAGTAGCGTCAAAGAATATTGCTCGGGTTCGGGAGCGCTACCGCTGGCATCGTGTCCTTCACCCGTTGGTGTCGTATGTGGCAGGCGTGGGGCACCCGGAGGAGCTTCCCGTCGCACCCCGTGAGGGAACCGTCCGGTATTCGCCGCTTCGCCCCCGCCGCACACGCTTTCGGGCGGGGGATGTGGGGCGCGGGTTCCAGCGTCTTGCCCGGGGTGAATTCCGGTTAATTCTCCGTGCCATTGCCCGGCGTCTTCGGCCAAGGTCACGTTAGGGCCATGTCGACCACCCCTCACACCCTGTCGGTGGTGATGGCCACCTTCAATGGTGAAGCATTCATCGAGGCGCAGTTAGACAGCATTCTTCGCCAAACCCGACTGCCGGACGAGATTGTTGTGTCCGATGACGGCTCGAGCGACAACACTGTCGCGATAGTGCAACGAGTGGCAGCGGGCGCGCCGTCCTCGGTGGCGTGGCAGGTGGTGCGCAACAAGAGCCCATTGGGTCCGGGTAAAAACTTTTTATCCGCTGCGAGGCGGGCAACTGGTGACCTGATTGCGTTAGCCGATCAGGATGACTGGTGGGTTCCGCACAAGCTGCGCACGTTAGAGAACGTTTTGATCAGCAAAAATGCTCTCCTTGTTCACTCTGATGCGGAGTTAGTCGACGAGGCGGGAAATCTGTTGGGCATGAGTGTGACCGATTCTCTTCGAATGACCCGCGGTGAGCGCCGCGGGTTGATTGCGGGTAAAGGGTTACCGCAGCTTGTTCGGCGCAACCTGGTCACCGGTCACACCGCGATGATGAGAAGAGACGTTCTTGAGTTGGCCGGTGACATTCCAGAGGGGTGGTTGCACGATGAGTGGTGGGCGTTGGGTGCTAGCTGCCACGGCCCAGTCGTGTTGTGTCCCCAAATTCTCGGTCACTACCGTCAACATGAGATCAACCTGGTGGGGGCGACACGCTCTGGCTTTGCACGTCTGATGGAGCGTTTTGGTGAACCGCAAGAAGTGTTTCGCGCCAGGCACCGCATCAGACACGATGGTCTGATCACTTTTCTCGATGACCACGATAGGTCACTGCCGGAGGAATCGGCCAAGCTTTTGCGGGGTCGCATCGCCCACTACACCTGGCAGGAAAAGCTTCCCGGATCGAGACTGTTGCGAGTGTTACCAATTGTGTGGCAAGTCGTGTCGGGTGGTTACCACCGGTACCGCCGCGGCATTTTTGATGCCCTCCGGGATCTGATGCAGCCAGGTCACCCCCAAACCTGACAAATCAACACACGGGCAGCATTTCACGGTTTTCGCCCTGCGGTGACTTAGCGTTACACCGTGAAGTTCTGGTTGAAGGTTTTCTCCACAGCTGTTCTCAGTGTGGCTGTTGCAGTCGGTGGGCTCCAAATGGGTACTACGCCGCAGGCTGCCTATGCCAGCCAGCCCACCCCACAACTTGCTCACGCCGCCACCAACGGGTCGATCACCGTGGGGGCGGGTGTTGACGGCACACTGTGGTGGTCAGAACGTGGCGGTGAGGATGGCACGTGGGTGGATTCGGGGGCCAACCTGTCCAAAAATGGTGTGACGTCGCTGATCTGGACGGGCAACATGTTTATTGCTTCGTCGTTTTTTTCGACCGCTCGAAGCTCGAACGGAAAAACGTGGACGGTTCGCGTATTTCCACTGGGACGAGCGTTTGACCCGGGCAACATCATTAGCGATGAAGAATTTTTCCGCGCAGGGACAATGACCGCGGAGCAAATTCAGGGCTTTTTTGATAACCGTGCGCCAAATTGCCGCAATGGGTTTGTCTGTTTGAACAGATACACGGAAACCACTTTTGACCGCGAGGCAACCGTTTTGTGTAACGCCTATCAGGGGGCACGAAACGAAACGGCGGCGCAAATCATCGCCAAAGTGTCCCAAGCGTGTGGTGTGTCAGCGGAAGTTCTGATTGTTCTGATTCAAAAAGAACAGGGGCTTGTCACCCATTCCAGTCCCAACCAGGCCCGGTATGACCGTGCCACCGGTTACGCTTGCCCCGACACCGCCCCCTGTGATGCTCGCTTCTTCGGTTTTTACAACCAGGTGTATAACGCGGCTCGCCAGTTCAAGCGGTATGCAAACCCTCCCGGTACGTCACGCTTTTTCACCTGGTTCCCGGTGGGTCGCGAATCGCAAGTGAGGTGGCACCCGAACGCCAGCTGTGGCACCACACCGGTCACTATTCGCAACCAGGCAACCGCGGGTCTCTACTACTACACCCCCTACACTCCAAACGCTCCCGCAATGGCGAACCTCACCGGGGCGGGTGATGGGTGTAGCGCGTATGGCAACCGAAACTTTTGGCGCCTCTACAACTATTGGTTTAACCCCACGAAAGACTTCGGCACATTCCTCACCACCCAAAACGGCCGCGTGTATGCGGTGGATGGCGACGGGGTGATTGCCGAATCGTCTGATGGTGTGAATTGGTTGCGCACCGGCCAGATTCCCCGGGTGGGCGGCGCGAACCGGATTGCCGAATTTGGTTTCACCGAGTCGGGAACTTTTGGAATTGTGACTACCCGTGGTGAAGGCTTCCAATCGTCGGATTTGACGAACTGGTCAGGTCTTCAGGTCACCACGTCAGAAACGGCGCAAGACTTTGTTCATACACACACAGTCCGCTCCGGTGACACCGTGTTTGCTATTGCTCGTGCCAACGGGGTCACTGTCAACCACATTGTTCGAGAGAACTCTCTGACCAATAATGGCAACCGCATTTTTGTCGGCCAGAAACTCACCATCAGCAAGAGCGGGACGGTGGCACAGTATCAAAGCCCCATTAGGCCCCACTCGTCGGTTGTTCCCCTGTCGACGTTCGGGCAAAGCCAAACATCGCCGGCCCCTCCCGCTAACGGTGAGCAGGTAGTGACCAGCGAGTCGGCGCCGGATCAGCAGGGCACCCGCGTTTTGGCTCCAGTGGTGACACAAACCGCCGATACGGACACCGTGTATGTGGTGAAGCGCGGGGACACCATGCTTCGGATTGCTTTCCGCAATGGCCAAACGGTTCGACAAATTGCCGAGTGGAATGGCATCAGAAACATCAACCGGATTTTCATTGGTCAACGGCTCATTGTCGGCAAGGCAAGTGGTGAGCAAACTTTCCACCGCGTTGAAGCGGGAGACACGGTCACACTCATCGCGGAGCTTCGGGGGGTTCCCCTGGCCAGGGTCCTGGCTCTGAACCCGTCTCTGAACCAAAATAGCGCCCTCGAGGTGGGGTCACTGGTCCGGTTGAGCTAGCGGGGGCGACCCGTCTGCCTATGTTTTGTCCGGGGCAGTGTTTTTCTCAGCGGTGCGTGTCGTCTGGTTTAGTTCGTGGCGCAGGAGTGCAATTTCTCGCGCAAGATCGGTGTTGGCTTTATCAAACCAGAGCATGCGGCGATACTGGTGAACAATGTAAAACAGCATGGCCATCAAAAACATGTACAACAGGAAGTCGGTTCCTCGGGCAATACCCAGGGCACTTGCCGTCATAAACAGCAAGTCGGGGAAGAGAACCAGCACAATTCCTGCCAGCACTGCACCGACCAACACCAGCCGCCTAATTGCTTGAGAGCGGACGCTCGGTTTTGCTTTCAACAGGTAGAGACTAATCAGCAGGAGTGCTGCAAGTAACACAATCTGAGACAGCATCTACATCACCTCGTTCACTATCGGACAATCAGGTCAAACAAAATGTTGATCGAGTTCAAAAGAGACTGGCCCTTTTTCTTCGAATATTCGGTGTAAAGAACTTCGACCGGGTATTCCCGCCAACGTTTTTTCGAGTTCGCTAACTGCTGGACAATCTCCGTGGCGTGTGACATTCGGTCTTGGATCAGATTGACATGGTCCAAGGCGTCGCGACGGATCACCCGCAGACCGTTGTGGGCATCGGTCAGTTTCAACCCGGTCACCATGCGGGTAATCAGCACCGCCACTTTCAGCACAGTTTTTTTCGCAAAACCGGGTTTGGTGCGGCGATCCAAAAACCTGGACCCAAAAACGATGGCCAAGTTTTTTTGTCGCGCCACGGCCAACATCCCCACCACGTCTTCGACACGGTGTTGGCCGTCGGCGTCAAAAGTCACCACAAACTCAGTCGTGGGTCGAGACCGGGCATACACAATTCCCGTTTGGAGGGCTGCCCCTTGGCCCAGGTTGTAGGGGTGTTGGATGACCGTCGCACCAGCGTTTTTTGCCACCGTGGCGCTGGTGTCTGTGGAACCGTCGTCAATACACACCACGTTGTCGAATTCTTTCCGCAGACCTGCAACAACGTCGGCAATAACGGTTTCTTCGTTGTAGAGGGGAACAATAACCACAACACCGGGTTCTTTCACCGCAGTCTTCTTCCCCTGTGTGGCCACGGCTCTATTGTTTCAGACATTGCGCCCAGGCCGTGGGAGGGTCACTTCACGCGGCGAAGTTTTTCCCTCGGGCCTTCTTCGCTTTCCCACACCCGTTTCACCCCATCGCCGAGCGCCTGTTCGATGACACGAACGTCGCGAACCAGGCGGGAAAGCCCGCCGGGTTCCAGGGACGCACTGTGGTCCGTCCCCCACATCGCGCGGTCAAGGGTGATGTGACGCTCGAGGGCATTCGCCCCCATGCCAACGGCGGCAAGAGAAATTTGCAGGCCTGTTTCGTGTCCCGAATATCCGACAGGTACCCCGAAACGCTCCCGTAGGGTGTCCATGACCCGCAGGTTTGCTTCGTGGGGGTCCAGTGGGTAGGTGGAGGTGGCCTGCATGAGAACAAGGTTGGTGGGGCCAATGATGGCCACCGCCCGATCAATTTCGTCCATGGTCGACATACCGGTCGACAAAATAATGGGTTTCCCGGTGTCCCGCAGAGCTTCCAACATTTCCTCATCAGTGACTGAAGCGCTCGCAACTTTGTGAGCAATGACGCCGTGTTTTTCTAAAAATTCGACGGAGGGAACATCCCACGGGGAGGCAAACCAGTCAATGCCCAACTGCTTCGCATAGGCGGCAATTTCGGCGTATTCGTCGTCACCAAATTCGATGCGCCGCTTGTAATCCAAATAGGTCATCGTTCCCCATGGGGTCTCCCGGGGAATGTCCTTTTGAGAATCGGGGGTGGAAATTTCCGGGGTTCGCTTTTGAAACTTGACCGCCTGACATCCCGCCTCGTGGGCGACGTCGATGAGCTGTTTGGCAATAGCCAGGTCGCCGTTGTGGTTGATGCCAATTTCTGCAATGACGTAGCAGGGGTGGCCCGGGCCAATCTGGTGGCGTCCAACCGACACGGGTGCGGGAGTGGTGGTCATCGCTTATCCTTCGCTTTGGCGTGGAGAACTAAGTCTGCCAGTTCCCGGACAGCACCCTCGCCACCCGGTGATTCGAGGGTCAGGCGGGCCAGAAGCTTCACATCCGGGTGGGCATCTTGGACAACAATCGGCCAGCCCACCATTTCTAGGCACCCGGTGTCGTTGACGTCATTTCCGACGTAGGCAACCCGGGCAGGGTCGATCGTGTTTTTGTCCATCCACTCCACGAGAGCTTTTGCTTTATCGTCTTCGCCGGTGAGGGCGGTGACTCCAAGTTTTTTTGCCCGAGCTTGGACGACAGGATTTGTTTCGGTGGAAAGAATGAGGAGAGTGATGCCGGCATCTTTCAACATTTTGATGCCCATCCCGTCACCGCGCTTCACCCGAACTGTCTCACTGCCCTCCTGGTTGACATACACAAAGTCGTCGGTGTGAACACCGTCAAAATCAAAGACAATCGCATCCAAAGGCCAGGGCGTCTGCCTCGTGTCGGTGTGAACAGCGAGCTCACGGGCCATTTGCAAATCTTCCGGGGTGTCAATCTCCAGAGCGTCGCGATGGGGCACCTGCACCACGCCAACGCTTCCGTGGAAACGGCTCTTAGCCTGGAGAAACCCATTTCGCGAGAACACGTAAAAGGCACCTGTTTCGATAACTGTCTTGGGAAGGTCTTGCCTCCTGGGTCGTGACTCCATGGTGTGCCCCACCGGTCGCCACCCGCTGTCCGTTTCTTCCCATCGGAACGAATGATGTGAGACGCCAGAGAAGACGACGTCGTAATCACCCGCGCCCACCATTTTGACGGCCTTGTCCAGGTCACGGAAGCCAATAAAGGGACTGGTGGCTTGCACGAATGCCACGGTGGTGGCGTCCGGAATTTCTTCGAGAGCGTGAAGGAGGGCTTCTTCGGAACTGGAGGTGTGTGTTGCTAAGTCGCGGGGCCGGCGAATGACGCGTGCCCCGTGTGATTCGGCGACCTGAGCGATGCGTTCACTGTCGGTCGACACATACACGCGATCAATGGTGAACGCATCCTGGCAGCTTCGAATAGCCCGCACCACAAGCGGCACCCCCCGCACTGATTGCAGGTTCTTATCGATGATCCCTTGGGAACCGCCCCGGGCGGGAATAATCGCAACAGTCACCACCCCCCCAGACTACCCGCCAGCGCCCGCCGCGGGCTGTTGTTTCGCGGCGCGGGGATACCGGCCTTCTTGACCACTGGCTTATAGGGTGTGAGGGATGGCTGTCGCGCGTTTTTCCCTCCCGCGCCGGGGTGTTTATGCCCAGGCGATGCTCCCCGCATTGCCCATCGCCGATATTTTGGCCGGACAGTTTTATCCGCATCATTTCCGCCGCTACGACCTTCTCGTTCGCGCGCGGGTCGCGCGAGCGTGGTTATCAGATGAGGCGGATGTTCAAGCAGCCCAAGAAAGCTATGAGGCGATGCAGCGCGCTCGCGGTGCCGAGGTGAACCTGCCGCGGTTTCGGGCTCTCGTTGAAAGTGTCGCCACCGAAGGGCTGAACCCCGATTTTCCCATCGGGCTGTCGCCCTGGGGGCCGCTGCTCGACGGGGCACACCGCTTGGCTGTTGCCTTGGTGGTCGGTGCCCCCACAATCGCGGTCGATGTGAGGCCATCGCCGATACCGCCGGACTATTCACGGCAATGGTTGGCCGATGCGGGGGTAGTCGAGGCGGACCTTCACGCGGCAGACGTGTTGTTAGATAAATATTTGGCCACCACTGGCCACGACCATATTGCGGTCATTGCCGGAGCGATGACTGACGATATTTTGCGTCAGCTGGCGCCGGGAGTGGACATTATTTCTGTCCGCGAAGCACCTCTCGGCGAAGAGACGATTGTCGGTGTGGAGGGGGCGTTGACAACTGTTGCCTGGCACGAACACCACAAGCGGGCTTCCATGCCCGCGCCCCTTCTTCACCCCGGGGTTCACCAGGTGGTGAGGTTTCGACTGTCTCGGCCGTCGTGGACGAGAATTCCCAAAACCCACACCCGTACCAGCGGCCTCGCGGCCACCATCGCTGAGCAGCTTCAGTCAACCGGTGTCAACGCCCTGGTCGGTGTGACCTGGACACACAACCGCAATGCCGTGGCCGTGTTGGATCAGGCTGGTGTGAGAGTGTGGGGTCCGGGCAATGCCGGTTGAGAAAATCACCGGTGTTATCAAGAACTACGCCTGGGGAACTCCAGGCGGGATAGATGCTGTTCGCGGGTTGCCGTCGTCGGGCAACATTCAAGCCGAATGGTGGTTGGGTGACCACCCGGCAGGCGAGGCGACAATCAGCCGAGGCGCCATCCCGCTTTCTAGCTTCCTGGCCGACCAGGGGGCCCCATCGCTGGGTTTTTTGATGAAAATTCTCACCCCCTCCACCCCACTGTCGTTGCAAGTTCACCCCACTGTTGCCCAAGCCCAAGCCGGTTTTGACGCCGAGGAAGACGCGGGAATCCCTCGGGATGCTCCCCATCGTGTCTATTCTGACCGTTTCGCGAAACCAGAAGTCGTGGTGGCTGTCAGTGGAGTGTTTGATGCGTTGGCGGGGATGGCCCCCGATGCCACTGTCCACGCCCGTATCGACACCCTGGTGGCGGCAGGTTTGGATGCGAACCTCGCCGCGCGGTGGCGAGAGGCGGTGGGGTCACCACGGCGAGACACTGTCGCGTGGTTGCTCGGTGGCGACCCGGACGCCGCAGCGCTTGTCGACGCCCTGGGCGCCGTGGCTACAGCCGATCCCCTGTTAGAGCTGTTGTGGTCCCACTACCCGGGGGATGCCGGGTGCGCGGTGGCGATGATGCTGAACCGTGTCAGTTTGGAGCCCGGGGAGGCGCTGTTTTTGGACGCCGGCCAACCTCATGCTTATCTTTCGGGGGTCGCGGTGGAGATAATGGCGCCCAGTGACAATGTTGTTCGAGGGGGCCTCACCACTAAGCATGTTGATGTTGACCAGCTGGTCGCAATTGGTTCGTTTGACCCCTCACCACCGCCCCGCGTGAACCCCGTTGCGCGGGGTGCCGGGTGGGTGGAATACGAGCCGGGGGATGAGGCATTCAGCCTTCACCGGGTTCAGTTGCCCCCCGACGGTGAGCGTCTCGGCTTTCGCTGGGGCAGTGACCTGACGGGCCCTGCAGTGTGTGTGAGCATTGACCAGGGTGCAGTGCTGTCTCTTGATGGGAGTGTCACCGAGCTCGCCGGCGGCGAAGCCTGTGTGGTGGTGGGGTCGGGAGAGTCGAGTGTCTGTGAAGTGTTGCCGGGTTCTTCGCTTTGGATTGCTCACAAAAGGTAACCTGATGGCTATGACGTGGCTGGTGACCGGTGGGGCTGGGTATATCGGTGGGCACGTTGTCCACTCTTTGCTTCGAGACGGTGAACAGGTCGTCGTGATCGACGACCTGTCAACAGGCCGAGCTGGTGTGGTGCCTGACGGTGTACCTCTCGTGGTGGGGAGCATTCTTGATGGCGCCGCCCTCGATGAAGCATTTTCGCACGGCGTCACGGGGGTTATTCACATTGCTGGTTTCAAATACGCCGGCGTGAGTGTTGATGAGCCTCTTCACACGTATCAGCAAAATGTGGTCGCGATGGTGACACTTTTGGAGGCAATGGAGCGACACCGGGTGGCGACCATGCTGTTCTCGTCGTCAGCAGCGGTGTATGGCGAGGTCGATGTGCCACTCATTACGGAAGAACACCCAAAAAATCCTGCGTCGCCCTACGGTGAGTCGAAACTCATTGGCGAGTGGATTATCGGCGACCAGGCGGCAGCCCGAGGTCTTGCTCACACGTCTTTGCGCTACTTCAACGTAGTCGGCTCTGGCGTCCCTGGCATTTATGACACCAGCCCGTACTCGCTGACTTCCCTCGTGTTCGGGGCACTCGCAGAGGGCAGGGCGCCGCAGATCTTCGGCTCCGACTACCCCACCAGGGACGGCAGTTGTGTGCGAGATTACATTCACGTGCAAGCGCTCGCCGACACCCACGTGGTGGCGGCGAAAAAGCTGGCAGCGGGGGAGAACCTGCTCCCGGCATACAACCTCGGTTCGGGAGTGGGATCGAGCGTCAAAGAAGTAATGGCTGCGGCTGCCGAGGTGACCGGCATCGACTTCATCCCGGAATTTGTCGACCGCCGTCCCGGCGACCCGGCCACGGTTGTGGCGTCGGGAGAGCTCGCCGAACGTGACTTGGGGTGGGTGATGTCAGCGTCGTTGGAGAACATGCTGGGAAGTGCATGGCGGGAATTTATTGCCGCCAACGGCGTGTCGTCAGGGTAAAACCCTCTCCGCGTGTCGCGGCACTCAGTGCGTTAAAAACCCGTAAATATGGGGGAAAAAGGCCTAAAGAGTGTTAATAACCTTCAACCTTAGACTGAAACTTTTCGGCACTCTGGACTTGACGTGGGTGTAATTACACCGGTGTAATTGGGCAAGCGCTTTGGCCAGGAAAGCGCCAGAGAAGGAGTGGTCCGTGACGGAGTATCGCAATTCGGTACCAAACGACTGGTTTATTGACCCCGTCAACCTCGGCATCCCGGGAATTCGTTCAACCGACGACGATGGCGCACTGGCATGGCAGGCAGACGCCCTATGTGCGCAGACCGACCCCGAAGCATTCTTCCCCGAAAAAGGCGGCTCCACGCGTGAAGCCAAAAAGATCTGTCAACAGTGCGACGTGAAATCTGAATGCCTGGAGTACGCCCTTGCCAACGACGAACGGTTCGGTATTTGGGGTGGCCTCTCTGAACGTGAACGCCGCCGACTGCGCAGACGCGCCTAGCGGTAATGCGCCGCCAGGTTCACGCCGTTGTTGTCCTCCGTCACCACGGTGACGACCTTCTTCCGACCCTCGTCGGACTAGCTGGTCAAACCCACCAGCCCGCCACCACCACCATTGTTGACCTGACCGGGCGCGCTGACACGGAAGACCTTGTCAACGAACACCTCCGGGACACTGCCCCCATCACCTACCTGCGGAACAAACCGGCAACCGGCTGGTCGCAGGCCATCAACCACGCCCGCGAAGCGCTTACCCTGGACACCGGGGAACGGGTGACACAGGGTTGGATGTGGCTGCTCCGAGATGACACCGAACCGGACCCCGAAGCCCTGGCGCGACTTTTCGTCGCGGTCGATGGCGCACCATCTGTCGTGATTGCGGGCCCCAAACAGCGGCTTGGCACCCAGCGCGCCATTTTGCGCGAATTCGGCGAAACCATCACCGTGTGGGGCGAACGTCAAGCGATCGTCGACCGGGAACTCGACCAAGCGCAGTATGACCGCATGAGCGACGTGTTGGCCGTGGGCGATGCCGGAATGCTCATTCAGGTCGACGTTTTTGACGCTCTCGGTGGGGCTGACCCCGCCCTGGATCCTCTCGATGCACCCCTCGACCTGGGTGTTCGAGCCCGGCTCGCCGGCCACCGCGTATTAGCCGTGCCGTCAGCGGTTGTCTATGTCGCCCAAAGCCCCGCTGATTGGCGGGCAGGCAAAGACGTCAGCTCGTTCAATATGTATCGGCTTGACCGGGCAGCCTGGCTGTATCGACGTTTTGTTTACGCGCCCTGGTATGCGCTTATTCCCCTGATCCTGATCGCCTTGCCCTGGTCATTGACCCGGGCAGTGCTCCACTTTGTCACCAAACGCCCCGACACCGCGGTGGCAGACATTGTGGGAACCATCCAGGCACTGGGCAGGATTCCCTATGTCCTCCCGGCAAAAGCTCGGTTAGCCAAGTCAAAAACGGTCAGCTGGTCCGCTCTTCGCCCCCTTCGAATGGCCGCAGCGGAGCGCCGCCGACGACGACAGCTAAACAAAGAAGCCCTCTTTGCGGCCCTCGAAGAAAAAGCGAGGCTGCGCTCGAGGCCAAGTTTCTGGCCCGGCGGGTTATGGATGACACTGGCGTTAGCGATTATTAGTGTTTTAGTGACCGGGCCACTGCTCGCAGCACGAGCCCTTGGGGGTGGCGGGCTCCTCCCGCTATCTGCAGGCCTGGAGAGTTTGTGGTCGGGGACCCGCTGGCTACAACCCGGCGCTGTGCAAAGCATGTGGGGAGACCAGCTTGTCGCGGCTGACCCCGGCGCCATCCTGTTTTCACTGTTGGGGTCAATTACCTGGTGGGAACCGTCCCTCGCAATCGTCTGGTTCTGGGGTGCCGCCATTGTCCTCGCAGGGCTCATAGCCTGGTGGGCGGGAAGCCAACTGCTCTCCCAAAGCATGCCCACCACCGTGGCCGCTGTGGTGTGGGCGATTGCGCCGACCTTTTTGATGGCACTCGCAGATGGCCGAATCGGCGCTGTCATTGCCCACTTGGCGTTGCCGTGGCTACTCGCCTCGGCAATTACTGCGCACGACTCGTGGCAGCGAGCCGCCCAAGCCGGGTTCGCAACCGCCGTGGTGCTCGCCGCTGCTCCCGTGTTGTGGCCTGCAGTTGTCGTGGGCTGGGCTGTCGTGCTGGTAGCCACCGGATGGAGAACACCTATTCGGACACTGTTGGGAACCCTTCCCCTTGCGTTGTTGCCGACAGCGGTGTGGTGGATTCCCCGCTTCTTTGCCCCCACTGAAGGCCCACTCCTGACAGGTCTTGGCCGATGGTTGGCCGACCCCGGTGTGCCCGTTGCTTTCGACCAGGCCCCCTGGTGGTTGACAATCGCTGGCTGGCCAGCGCTCCCCACCGGGGGGATATTCGACGGGGTGTTCCCCGGCTTAGAACCACTTATCCTCGCCGGGTTGGTTCTCCCGCTTCTCGTCCTCGCGGTCACCGTTGTCGCCACCACCCGACTTGACGGCATGGTCATCGCCGCATCGCTCATCCCTCTCGGAGCTATGACCGCGGTCGCCGCCCCGGCGATAACGCAAGGTTTCATCGGCGATGACCTGGTGGGAATCTGGCCGGGGTCGGCGGTGTCGCTCATGATGCTGGGGATGGTCATGGCGGCAGCCATGACCCTCGACGATGTCCACCCGGTGAACACGTTCCCGGGGATTCCCCACCTGGCCAGGAAGGTGGGTGCGTGGACGTTGGCGCTGGCCACCGTTTTCGCCGCTGGTTTCGCGGGGCTGGGCGAAGGTGTTCGCCACTGGACCGGCCAATCACCCATCGAGCCACTATCGGAAGCCCGCATGGTTCCGGCCCTGGTCGCGGCAGATGCCCCCCAATACCCCTGGCAGGGCCTTCTCATCATCACCGACACGGGCGCAGATGACCCGCTTCGGGTCAGTGTGGAAAGGGGCGCCGGATCGAAGCTCGATGACACCAACACGTTGTATCGCCAGCGGGTCGCGACCGGAGGACCGGACGCCGACGATCTGGCACTCATGGCAGCAGCGCTCGTCCAACCCACCAGTGATGATGTGTCAAACCTTCTTGACGCCTACGACATCCGCTTTGTCCTCTACCGGGGCGACACGGAAAGTGCTCGAGCGTTGAACATTTCACGAAACCCCGCCCTCATACCAGCCAGCCAGGGAGAAAACCAGGCCCTGTGGCAGCTGGTAGACGAATCGGCCGTGGAACCCGCCGAAGTGGCTCGGACCGCCACGCAGACACAGTGGGATCTGCTGTGGTGGATTGTGCTCGGCCTGTGGGGAATATTGGCCCTCCCCACTGAACGCCGACCGCGTCACCAAAGCGGTGACAATGCGAGAGACGAAAGCCTGAGCAAAGTGTTAGAGGAGGTGGACGATGAGCAGTGATCGAACGCTTCCGGCATGGTTAGCCATTGTCGGACGTGTCGGCGCTTCAACGTTGAGCCTCGCAGCAATAATCGCCGGGGTGGGCGTTGCGGCAACGGGCGCACCGGCTGAGCTGATTCGAAATCTGCCAGGCGGAGAGGAAGAACTTCTCATCCGCGAAGTGGTGTTGACCCCGCCAGAGCGCGAAGTGGTGTGCGTGGGGCCGCTGTTGGGTTTTATTCCTCAAGACACCCAAGCTCGGGGTTTTAGCGAACCAACTGAACTTATTGCCGGGGTGGAGAGAGAAAGCTCAACACTGGACAGCCCTGACCTGTTCAACGAGCAGGGTCTCCGTGGGGAAGACCCGGCCAGTCCCCTGACCGTTCACCGTCAACCCTCCAGCGAACCGGGTTTAGCAGCAGTTTCTCGCCAAAGCTTCGACTCGGAGGTTTTGCGGGGCCTAGGAACTGCGGCGTGTTTACCTGCACAGTTTGAAACCTGGATTGCCGCAGGTTCTGCGGAGACCGGGCGGCAGGCCGTGTTGTCGTTGGCCAACCCGGGGGATGTTCCCGCAACCGTGGATGTGACCGTGTATGGGCGCTCGGGGGCGGTGAGCGCGCCGGCGGCTCGCGGTATTTTGCTTCCGCCGGGAACCAGGCGTGTCTTTCCCCTGACCGGCTTTGCCCCGGGCGAGACGTCGCCCGTTATTCACGTGTCGTCGCAGGGCAGCGCTGTCGCTGCCGCCTTACACACCTCCGTGACCCGAGGCTTGGATGCAGACGGTGTCGCGGTTGTCACGGGACAGTTTGCGGCAGCAACAGAGGTGATTGTTCCCGGCGTTTTTATTGATGGCAGCGATGAGGCTTTTGAACGCCGTCAAGAACCAGGGTTTGCGGACCTGGCGCCGACACTTCGACTGTTGTCACCCGCTGACGACACTGTTGCCCAAATCACGGTTCTTCGTCCCGGCCAGGCACCAGTGCTGAGCGAGGTCACATTGAGCGCAGGGCGGGTTGAAGACATTGCCTTGGATGCCGTTGGGTCGGGAATTTTCAGTGTCAGGATCAGTGCCGACGTGCCGCTCATTGCAGGTGCCAGGGTGTCTGTGGTGGCAGAGAACTCCACTGATTTGTCGTGGGTGAGCGCCCACCCGTTCCTCAACGAACCCACATACATGGCGCTCCCGTTTGGCCCCGAAGTGACCCTGTCGGTGGTGGCAGTGGACGAGGCGGCAGAGGTGACGATTTCCCGCCTCTCACCAGACGCGACGCGTGTGGTGGGGCAAAGTTCTCTTAGAATTGGTGCCGGCGAAACGGCCAACAGGCTCATCGGTGTGGCTGGTGGCGCCTACCTTATTGAGACATCAGCACCCATCGTGGCCACGTCTGTTCTCGTTTTGGGTGCTGGTATTGGGCACGTTGCCACTGCGCCGACACCGCCTGACATTCCTCCTGTTCCGGTTATTACCCGTTAGGAAAACCCGTGGCCCCCGTGAGCTAAACGCCACGGATCCCAATCAATAAGTTCTGCCACCGCGCGGATCACGACCGCCTCAATGGCGATGCGCCGTTGCCAGGGGTCGTCAGACTGGCCCCCGGACAGCCTTTCGATAGGGAGGCGGTACACAGTAACCGTGTGTGTCTCTTTGTCCACCCACCACCGGGCAATGCCCGGCACCGAATCCGGCTGGCTGGGCATCGCCCGGATTTGCACCGTGATGTCCTCGAGTTCTGCCGGGGCAATGTCCCGTAAATGCTCAATCAGAGCCAAGACAGTGTCGGTGAAAAAGTCGCTTCGGCGGCGGCGTGGGGAAATGAGTGGGCCAAGGACGGGAGAGCGCCCGGGGCGCCTGATTCGACCGTGCGACACACTCACCACTCCACGCTACCGCCACTGACCCGCGTAATCTTGACCACTATGAGGGAGCGCCCACCACGCAGTTGCTCGAAAGTCGGCTGCTCAACAACACCCCAGTGGACGCTCACGTATGTATACGACGACCAAGAAGCAGTTATTGGCCCACTGGCTATGCGCACCGAGCCGCACAGCTACGACCTGTGTGATGGCCACGCCGACCGTTTGACCGCACCGGTCGGGTGGCGGGTGGTGCGATACCGCCCCTACCCGGATGTGAGCTGACATAGGCTGATGCCGTGACTTCTCTGCTCGATGCCATCGTTGGTGCATACGACGTTCGTGGCCTTGTCGATTCGCAACTCACGCCTGACGTGGCGGAGGCGCTCGGTGTGGCCTGGGTGGTCACACAAAAGCTCACTGACCAGAGTGTCGTCATAGGCCACGACATGCGACCATCATCTCCCGAGCTAGCAGACAGTCTCGCCCGCGGGGCATCGCGAGCAGGCGCTCACGTCATCGAAGTGGGGCTGGCGTCGACCGACATGGTGTACTACGCCTCAGGGGTGCTTGACGCGTCTGCGGTGATGATTACGGCGAGCCATAACCCCGCCGAATACAACGGTTTGAAATTCACCCAACCGGGGGCGAAAGGGCTCAGCCGAGCAAACGGCTTGGCTGACATTGCTGAGGGGGCCAGCAAGATCCTCGCGGGCCACCCAGTGGAGTGGGGCAACACGGGTTCGCGGGAACACCGTTCAATCCTCGCCGACTACGCCGCATACATGCGCCAACTTGTCGACCTTTCTCACTCCAGGCGACTGCGCGTCGTTGTTGATGCGGCCAACGGGATGGCCGGCTTGACCGTGCCCGAAGTGTTTTCCGACCCGACGTGGCCGGTCGACATCGTTCCCATGTATTTCGAGCTCGACGGAACTTTCCCCCACCACGAAGCAAACCCTCTAAACCCCGACAACCTGGTTGATCTGCAGGCAGCCGTCATTGCTCACGGGGCGGATGTGGGTCTTGCTTTTGATGGTGACGCCGACCGGGTGTTTGTGATTGATGAAAACGGTGACCCGGTGACTCCGAGTGCCATCGGACAAATGGTGGCGGCTCGAGAAATTGCTCGTTTCACAGACCTGCACCCGGCTGGCCACCCCACCATCATTTACAACCTGATTTGCTCCCGGGCACTGCCAGAAAAAATTGTCGCCCTGGGTGCGACTGCCCATCGCACTGCGGTGGGACATTCGCTGATCAAAACAGAGATGGCACGAACCGGTGCCATTTTTGGTGCAGAACACTCTGCCCATTACTACTTCAAAGATTTTTGGGGGGCGGATAACGGCATGCTCGCGGCCCTTCACGTGTTGGCCGAATTGGGGAGCTCGTCGCAGACACTCAGCCAGTTGTGTGCCGACTATTCACCGTATGCGGCGAGCGGTGAACTGAACTTCCGGGTCAAAAGTGTCGATGCTGTGATGGCGGCAATCACTGAACAGTTTGGCCACACGGGGGACGTTGATCTTCTCGACGGCATCACCGTGACCTCTTCAGATCCACACGTCATGTGGTGGTTTAACGTTCGCGCATCCAACACGGAACCGCTTGTCAGACTCAACGTTGAAGCACAATCCTCGGCCGACATGGAGGCATGGCGGGAGCGGGTCGCCGCGGTCATTGTGAGCCAAAACTGACAAAACTCCCGATATTCGGCAAATGGGCAAAAATGGGGCCGGATAACCTGCCAGAATGGTGACATGCTGACAGCCACTCCCCTTCAATACCGTGTTGCCGACCTTGGTCTTGCCGAGGAAGGACGACACCAAATTCGCCTCGCTGAACATGAAATGCCCGGCCTGATGGCCCTTCGCGAAGAGTTCGGCCCCCTGCAACCTCTTCGAGGTGCCCGCATTGCCGGGTCTCTCCACATGACTGTTCAAACAGCCGTCCTCATTGAGACTCTTGTCGCGTTGGGAGCCGACGTGCGCTGGGCGAGTTGCAACATTTTCTCCACCCAAGATGAAGCCGCCGCCGCCGTTGTCGTGGGGCGGGGAACAGCTGAAAAACCGGAAGGGTCTCCGGTGTTTGCCTGGAAGGGTGAAACCCTCGAGGAGTACTGGTGGTGCACGGAGCAAATTTTTGACTGGTCAGACTCTGACCACAAAGGCCCGAACATGATCTTGGATGATGGTGGTGATGCCACCATGCTCGTGCACAAGGCTGTGGAGTGGGAGAAAGCGGGCGCAGTCCCCACCTCCCAGTCGGGCGATTCAGACGAGTGGAAGGTGTTCCTCGAGCTTGTGCGCGCATCCATCGCCACTGCGCCGACAAAATACACAGACCTGGCATCCGAGATCATCGGTGTCACAGAAGAAACCACCACCGGCGTTCACCGCCTGTACGAATTTTTCAAAGCGGGAATTTTGATGTTCCCGGCCATCAACGTCAACGACTCGGTAACAAAGTCAAAATTTGACAACAAATATGGCATTCGCCACTCGCTCATCGACGGCCTCAACCGCGCCACCGACACCTTCATGGGCGGCAAGGTTGCTTTCGTCGCCGGATACGGCGACGTCGGTAAAGGGTCGGCCGAATCTCTGCGCGGGCAGGGTGCGCGCGTGATCGTGTCAGAAATCGACCCCATCACCGCGTTGCAGGCAGCGATGGACGGTTACCAGGTGGCGAAATTGGACGATGTTATTTCTGAGGTGGACATTCTTGTCACCGCTACGGGGAATAAAGACGTGGTCACCCTCGATCACATGTTGGCCCTCAAGCACCAGGCGATTATTGCCAACGTTGGCCACTTCGACAACGAGATCGACATGGCTACCCTCGAGTCACTTCCCGGGACAACCAGGATCGAAATCAAGCCGCAAGTACACGAGTGGCAGATGCCAAACGGCCGCAGCATTTTGGTGTTGAGCGAAGGGCGCTTGATGAACCTGGGCAACGCCACCGGCCACCCGAGCTTTGTGATGAGTGCGTCGTTCACCAACCAGGTCATCGCGCAGATCGAACTGTTCGCAAAACCCGACGCCTACCCGGTCGGGGTGTACATGTTGCCGAAGAAGCTGGACGAAAAAGTTGCCCGCCTGCATTTGGACGCACTGGGTGTCAAACTCACCGCGCTGAGTGATGAGCAGGCTGCATACATTGGTGTCGATAGGGACGGACCATACAAGGTCGACCACTACCGCTACTAGCGCACCTCCCCGGGTGCTTCACGGCCAACCAGGGTAAACTAGAAAACCAGCTGGGCCCGGTGCAGGGCCTGTGGCGAGGGGAGTGACATGACGGCGAAAATTCTTGTCGTTGATGATGATGGCGCCCTCGCGGAAATGATCACCATCATGCTGCGCGGAGAAGGTTTTGAACCGCACACCGCCATGAGTGGTCCCCAGGCCATCGAACTGATTGATCAAGTGTCACCCGACCTGATCTTGCTCGATGTCATGCTGCCGGGAATGGATGGCATCGACGTGTGTGCCCGGATCCGTCAAACAAGCGGTGTGCCGATCATAATGTTGACCGCTAAAGCTGACACCGGAGACGTCGTGAAGGGTTTGGAAAGCGGCGCCGACGACTACGTGGTGAAACCGTTCAACCCGAAAGAGCTCGTTGCCCGCATTCGCACCCGCCTTCGCCCCGCCCAGGACACCACCGCGACCACCATCACCATTGGTGACCTTGTTATCGATGTGCCCGGCCACGAGGTGAAACGCGGCGATGAGAAGATTCCTCTCACCCCGCTGGAATTTCAACTGCTCCTCGCGCTTGCTCTGAAACCGCAGCAGGTGTTCACGCGAGAAATGCTTCTCGAACAAGTGTGGGGCTATCACTACAAAGCCGACACCAGGCTGGTTAACGTTCACGTTCAACGCCTCCGCGCGAAGGTGGAGCCAGATCCCGACGAGCCGGTCATCGTTGAAACGGTGAGAGGTGTGGGGTATCGCGCGGGTAACGGTGGGGCCTCTGAGGCGTCACCCTCTGACTGATGGCGTGGCGGTGGTGGCGAACTTTTCGCCAAATAGTCGGGAGTCCTTTCCGGTTGTGGCGGGCATCACTTCTGCTGCGCACCGTGGCGCTGACAGTGTTGCTCTCCGGTGTCGGAGTAACCGTCATCGGCGGCTACATGTCCCTCACCATCGCGGGCAGCCTTTTTGATTCCAAACGCGACCAAGTGGTGGGAGAAACCCTCCGGACAGTCACCGCAGTGCAAACCATTTTCGATAACGCTGTGACTGCTCAAGGCACCATTGACGTGGAGACGGCCAACAGCGCCGCCCAAACAACCATTCGGGCGAGCCAGTCATCTCCGGGGAGCGGAGGGTTTGCCATTCTTCGCACCCCCGGTCAAATCACCGCCCAAACGATGACATCCACTTCATCAGCTGGTCTTGACACGCAGGTGATTAGCCCGCAGTTGCGGGCGCAAGCTGTCCGCGACCCGGGTCGAGTTCACTACCAGTCGGTCAGCCTTCAGACACCCAACGGCGTTGCCCCAGCGTTGGTGTCGGGAGGGGTTGTCACTGTTCCGAGCGCTGGGCAATACGAGGTGTATTTGGTTTACGACCTCAGTGACGTCCAAGCAACACTCACTTTGGTTCAAACAACCCTGGTGGGCGGGTCACTGCTGCTCGTGGTCACGATTGGGTTGGTGACATGGTTGGTGGTGAGGTTGGCTATTGGTCCTATTCGGATGGCGGCGAACACGGCAGAAAAACTTGCTGAAGGTTTCCTAGAAGAACGCATCGAAGAGCGAGGATCCGACGTGATTGCCGTTTTGGCACGCTCCTTTAACAGGATGGCCAATGCCATGCAGTCTCAGATTGTGAAGCTTGCCACCCTGTCGCAAGTCCAACAGCGGTTTGTGTCCGACGTGTCCCACGAACTTCGCACCCCGCTGACGACCATTCGCCTGGCAGGGGATGTGATGTATCGGCAGCGGGAACAATTTGGTCCGGAAACCCAGCGAACGGTTGAGCTCCTCATGACCCAAATTGAGCGTTTCGAGCTGATGTTGACCGACTTGTTAGAAATGAGCCGATACGACGCGGGGGCAGTATCGCTGGAGCTTGACCAGGCAAATATTGTCGCCCTCGTGGAAGACTGCTTGGACCAGTTGGGTCCGATTGCCGATAAGAAGGGGTCCGTCCTGGCTCTCGAAGTGCGAGGTGGTTACGGGGACAGTGAAGTTGACAGTGGCCGTATTCGACGCATTATCGTGAATTTCCTCGGCAACGCGATCGACCACGGGGAAGGCCGCCCCATCATTGTTTTTGTTGATTCCAACGAGGACGCCGTGGCGATCGCTGTCCGGGATTACGGTGTGGGGATGACGCCCGCGCAAGTGGGTCAAGTTTTCGACCGTTTTTGGCGGGCAGACCCGTCACGTCAGCGGACCAGTGGGGGTACCGGGTTGGGGTTAGCCATTGCCCAGGAAGATGCAACAGCTCACGGTGGCGTTATCGACGTATGGTCTATCGAAGGGGAGGGCAGTTGTTTCCGCCTGACCCTGCCCCGTGTTGTGGGCGGGTTGTGGGGCGAATCACCGCTCGACTTGCCTCCCGAACCAGAGGTGGGCCTCGAGGCTTTAGCCCAATCTGGCGAGGAGGTGGTGACATGAAACGACGTGGCATCGTTTTTCTGGTTGGCTTCGCACTGATTCTCACCGCCTGCACCGAGATTCCCCGCTCGGGGGATGTCTCATCAGTCGATTTCGAACAGGGTGATGACACCGCCGAGGTGGACTTCTTGCCTCCCGGCCCCTCAGTGGGGGCAACTCAAGAGGAAATTCTGTTGGGGTTCATTGCCGCCGGCACGGCAGCTCAAAATAATTACCGGGTGGCCCGCAGTTATTTGGCGACAGATTTTTCCGGTTCGTGGAACCCCAACCAGGTGGCGTTGATCCGTGCTGGTGAGGGACAGGTCGACATCGTCGAGGATCAAATTCTTCAATATTCGGTTCCCGTGTTGGCAAGTGTTGACGAGTCTGGCCGATACGACCAAGCGCAAGCCATCGGATTTCAAGACCTTGTCTTTCGCTTTGTCCAAGAAGACGGCGAATGGCGTATTTCTGACGCCCCACCGGGCATTGTGTTGACTGAAGCAGCGTTTAGGGAAGCGTTTTCTAGTTTCCGTTTGTACTATTTTTCCGCCGACTATCGTGAAGTCGTTCCCGATAGTCGCTGGTTTGCGTCGCGGGGTGATGTGCTGTCGAAGATTGTTCGCGGTCTGAGTGATTCCCCCACCTTCTGGTTGGATCAAGGCGCCACTGTGACCGCTTTTCCACCGGGACTGCGGCTTGTCTTGCCGCCGGTGGTGGTCAACGGCCAGGCACTTGTCGACGTGACCGGGGTGATGCTGGAAACAGATGAGGTGCAGCGGCAGAGAGTGTTGCAGCAACTGACGTTGAGTTTGCAACAGATTCCCGGGGTGGCAAGTGTTGAAATTTCGGTGAATCAGATTCCGCTTGCCATTGACCTTCCCACTGAAGAACAAGTCTCGCTGTCGCTCGGGCGGGATGCGCGGACCATGGTGGTGAGGGGTCGCGAATTTGGTTATGTGCAGGGTGGTCGAATTGAGAGAGTTGACGGGGTGAGCGACCAAGTCAGCGCCCTTCGAGCCTCTCAGCTTTTCTTTTCGCCTCTTCGTCAAGAGGCAGCCGTGTTGACCGACGAGGGGGTATGGCGGATTGGCGCTGGGGGGGAAGCGGTTGAACCTCTTGACACGAGGGAGGGTCTCATCCGCCCTCTCATTGACGGCTGCGGAATGGTGTGGTCGGCGACGACAAATCTCGGTCCAGAAGCCTTGCAGATTTTCCCTCCAGATGGTGACCCCGATGATGTGTCGGTGGATCTTCCCGGTGATTCCACGGTGGTCACCATGGAACTTGCGCGTGACAACACACGCATCGTCTTTGTTGTTCAAACTGAAACAGGTGTTCGGGTGCTGTTGGCAGCCATCGAACGGGATGAGGATTGTTTCCCGCAGCGTCTCGGAGACTTCGTCGAGCTCGCGCAACTCACGGGGCAGGCTGTCGACGCGGCGTGGGTGGACGAGCAGGATATCGCCGTTGTTACCCGTCTGGGGGCGGTCGGTGAGGCCGTTATCGTTGACGTGAGTGGGCGTGTGCAGCCGTTGGGCCGGCCGTCTGAGCCGGTCACCCTGGTCGGGGGTGTGGGCGGGGTGCCCGCCCTTCGGCTGCTGACTGACCAGGGTGTCATCTTCCAGCCTCGAGGAAACGGGTGGCAGGCTACTGGTGATCGGGCTGATGTTTTGGTTACCCAAAAATAGCCCTGTCCACAGAATTTAGCCTGCAGAGTTTTCTCTCTACATGGCCTGCCGCTCCTCGGCTGAACGGTCGGCCCGGCAGGGTGTGCACTGTGAGCCTCTCTCTCAGCACCATTGCCCACGCCACTTGGAATACCATCTGCCCGGTGCGGTGTGCGGGGTGCGGCAGGCCCGACGTGGTGTGTTGTTACACCTGTGCGCGAGAACTGGTGCCGCTGGTCCATCACCCAACACCAGCCATCCGGCGAGCCCTCTTTGGTGTGCCGGTTGTGGCCGGCAGTCACTATCGCGGGGTCGTGAAAAGTGTTGTGATCCACTTCAAGGAGCGTGGTGTGGTGGGCTTGGGAGCGTACTTGGCGGGTCCACTTCGCGCGGCAATGAGGCAGCTGGGTGACATGACACCTCTGGGGGGTGCCGTGCTGGTGTGTGTTCCCCATTCCCGGTCAGGCTGGGTGAAAAGAGGACGACACCCGACAAGAGAGGTGGTGAGACGCGCCGGTTGGGCTCATTCTCTCAGCTCAGTGAGGGCCTTGCGAGTGGCCGTGACCGCGCCGGCACTGCCTGCCCACTCAAACCAGAAAAATAGGTCACGGCGCGAACGGCTTTCCACCCCGCCAACATTTGTCGCAGGACCCGAGCTGGCAGGAAAACGTGTGGTGCTTATTGACGATGTTCTCACCACCGGGATCACCGCGGAGTATGCAGCCCGAGCTATCACCCAGCAGGGCGGGGTTGTGGTCGGGGCCGTCGTCGTGGCCGCGACGCCTGCCCAGGCGGGACAAGTGTCGATGTGACGAGTGGTGAGCCCCGGAGTACTCTGGGGACATCCACCCATTTTTATTTTCTGGAGGCAGTCATGGACATCACCCTTCTCACCCACGACGTCACTCTTCCCGAAAGGTTCCGCGACCACGTCGATGAGAGGGCAGACAAGGTTGTCGCTCTCACTGATCGCGCGCACACTTTCCAAGTGAAAGTGTCCCGGGAGAACTCCAGCCGCGGGGGCCCCTCATTGGATGTGGTTGAACTCACCGTCATTGGCCGCGGGCCGGTGATCCGCGCTGAGGCTCGCTCGGAAGACAAATACCGTGCTTTTGATGAGGCACTGGACCATCTGATCAAGCGTCTTCGCCGTGCGAAAGATAAGCGCTCCCCACACACCGGTCGCCAACGCCAAAAGGGCCTGTCTGAGATGAGTGCGACCGGTTTCGACAACATTGACGTCACCCCTGCCAGTGTTGAGGTGTTGCGTCGGGTGGAAACCGGCGCTATTCCGATTCTTGACGACGACGACATGGCCCAGGTGGAGTCTGAGCATGACAGCCCGGTGGTGATTCGCCGAAAAGTTTTCCCTGCCGAGGTAATGAGCGCGGAGGACGCCGTTGATCAGATGGAACTTGTTGGACACGACTTTTTTCTCTACGTCGATCAGGAAAGCAACCAAGCCAGTGTTGTTTACCGCAGGCAGGGATGGCAGTACGGGGTGATTTCTCTCGAGTCCCCCTCGTAAGAGCTTGCTAGCATGATGGTCGGCCCATTTGCAGACAGTAAAGAAAATTGGTGACAGGTGGCAAACGTTTTTGAACGCGTCTTGCGCGTTGGTGAAGGTCGCATCCTGCGTCAACTCCACCAGGTGGTCAAAGCGGTCAACCACCTGGAAGATGATTTCGCAGAACTCAGTGACGATGAACTGAAAGACGAAACAGACAACCTGCGGGACAGGTATGCGGCGGGCGAATCGCTCGACGACTTGTTGCCCGAAGCTTTTGCTGCTGTCCGAGAAGCAGCCAAAAGAACCCTGGGTCTGCGCCATTTTGATGTTCAGCTGATGGGTGGAGGGGCGCTTCACCGCGGAAATATCGCTGAAATGAAAACCGGTGAAGGTAAAACGTTGGTGGCGACTCTTGCCGCCTACCTGAACGCAATCCCCGCCCGTGGTGTTCACATTGTCACGGTGAACGACTATCTGGCGAAGTACCAGTCGGATCTGATGGGACGTATCTTCCGTGCACTGGGCATGACAACCGGTTGCATTGTTTCGGGGCAAACCCCCGATGAGCGCCGCCTGCAATACCAGTGCGACATTACCTACGGCACTAACAACGAGTTTGGTTTCGACTACCTGCGCGACAACATGGCGCTCAGCAAATCGGACTTGGTGCAGCGGGGCCACTTTTTTGCGATTGTTGACGAAGTTGACTCGATTTTGATCGATGAGGCCAGGACTCCGCTCATCATTTCAGGGCCGGCATCGGGGGAAGCGAACCGCTGGTTCACTGAGTTTGCTCGAATCGCCGACAAGTTAGAACCCGGTGACGACTATGAAGTTGATGAAAAGAAGCGCACCGTGGGCGTGTTGGAAACCGGTATCGAAAAAGTTGAAGACTATCTCGGTATTGACAACCTTTACGAGTCAGCCAACACCCCGTTGATTTCTTTTTTGAACAACGCCATCAAAGCGAAGGCCCTGTTCAAAAAAGACAAAGACTATGTGGTGATTAACGGTGAAGTACTCATTGTTGACGAGCACACTGGCCGCATTCTTGCTGGCCGCCGATACAACGAAGGTATTCACCAGGCGATCGAAGCTAAAGAGGGTGTCGCCATTAAGGCCGAAAACCAGACACTGGCAACCGTGACCCTGCAGAACTATTTCCGTCTGTATAAAAAGCTTTCCGGTATGACAGGAACCGCGGAGACGGAAGCTAGCGAGTTTATGTCGACCTACCAGTTGGGTGTTGTTCCCATCCCCACCAATAAACCGATGATTCGTATCGACCAGTCTGACCTGATTTACCGCGACGAGGCAGCAAAAATTCGACAGGCCGTCGAAGATATTGTTGCCCGACACGAAAAAGGCCAGCCAGTGTTGGTCGGAACAACGAGTGTGGAGAAGAGCGAGCGTTTGTCTCGACTGCTTGCCAAAAAGGGCGTTCGCCACGAAGTGTTGAACGCTAAAAACCACGCCCGAGAAGCGGTCATCATTGCCCAGGCCGGACGCGTGGGTGCGGTCACTGTTGCAACCAATATGGCTGGTCGTGGAACGGACATCATGCTCGGTGGTAACGCCGAGTTTCTCGCGGTGCAGGCAATGTCTGAACGGGGTCTCAGCCCGACAGAAACGCCAGAAGAATACGAAAAACAGTGGGACCAAGTCTTCGCTGATGTGACACAGGCGTGTGACACTGAGGGTGACAAAGTCCGCGAACTTGGTGGCCTTTACGTTCTGGGAACGGAGCGTCACGAGTCCCGGCGTATTGACAACCAGTTGCGTGGGCGGTCTGGTCGCCAAGGTGACCCGGGGGAGAGCCGCTTCTACCTCTCTCTGGAAGACGACCTCATGCGACTGTTCAACGCGGGTGCGGCGCAGTCGCTCATGGCACGAACCTCTGTCGACGAAGAAGACCTGGCCATTGAGTCGAAAGTGGTTTCTCGGGCGATACAGTCAGCCCAGGGTCAAGTGGAGGCGAGAAACGCGGAGATTCGCAAAAACGTCCTCAAATACGATGATGTTCTCAACCGTCAACGCCAGGCCATTTACGACGACCGGCGCCAAATTCTCGAAGGTGACGACATTTCCGAGCGGATGCGAGAGTTTGTCGAAAGGACAATCACCTCAGTGGTTAACGACCACCTGGATAACCGCGTTCCGGAAGAGTGGGATTTGGATCAACTGTGGACAGAGTTGAAGACTCTGTATCCAGTGGGGATTACTATCGATGAACTGCTCGACGAATTGGGTCTTCGCCCCACGGTGGACGACGTGATGAAAGAAATCATCTCCGACACGAACATTGCCTATGACCGTCGCGAGGCGGAACTGGGTGAAGCGGTGATGCGCGAGTTGGAACGGCGCGTGGTGTTGAGTGTTATTGACCGTCGTTGGCGTGACCACCTCTACGAAATGGATTACCTGAAAGACGGTATTGGCCTTCGGGCGATGGCCCAACGTGACCCACTGGTGGAATACCAGAAGGAAGGGTATTCCCTTTTCCAAAACATGATGGGCCAAATCCGCGAAGATGCTACCGGTTTTGTTTTCAACCTTGAAGTTCAAGTGCAGCAAGCTCCGGTTGTTGGTGCTCCTGTTGCGTTGCAGGCAAAAGGTTTGGCACCTGCCGCCCCTCAAGAGAACCTCAAATACTCGGCGCCGACAGCTGATGGTGACATCGAGGTGAGAAACGAATCCGGTCAAGTGATCGGCGCACCTCAGGTTCCCGCAGCCGCACAGTCTGCATTCCAACGGCAGGGCGCCCAGCCCCAGCCCCAGCCGCAGCCGACTGGCGGCGGGCAGCAGGGTCAGGGCGGGCAACGGGGCGCATTTGGTCAACAGCAGGGCGGCCCGGCTGGCGCGCCGGCTGCTAACCGTGCACAGCGCCGGGCCGCAAAAAAACGCCAGGGCCGCTAAGTATTACAGCATTCGGAAGGATGTTGCTTTCCAACGGTTGTCCAAGCCTTCAAGGCGAAGAGCAACCGCGCGGACCCGCGTGGGACCATGAACGACAGCGGCTGCTTCACAGACACCGTCCCGCGGTTCGGAAATAATCACATTTCCCAGCGCGAAGACTGGCCTCGGGCTCGGTTCTTTCGTCAGCTGACTTCGGAGCTTGAC
>SKHB01000151.1 GCA_007117135.1 Microbacteriaceae bacterium
AATGGGGTCACGACCCTTCGGATCAACCAAACAGATGACAACACCGCCCTCCCCACGACCGGAGCGTTTGTGGTGGGAGACGTGTGGCGCTTGAGCCTGGAGGGCTTTGACGGGCCCCCCGCTGAAGCAACTGTCACAGAAGACGACTCGGGGCCAGTAACCCTGCTGAACCTGCGGTTTCTCTTCCCCCTCACCGGGGGTGCTACAGCCCCCGCCCCGGGAACAGAACTCGAGGGAACACTCACCCTGATAAGTGACACCAGTGTGTTCTCTGAACCCTTCCCGATACCGCAGTGGGTCATGGTCTAAGAAGTGTGGGGCCAGGTGGTCACCACCTGGCCCCACACCTCACCCACTAGGACACTTTGGGGGATGGCCCGTACGAGTTTTCCTGAGCGTCAGAGTCCATGACAGTAAACACCAGTAAGACGATGGCACCGGCAAACGGGATCAGAATCATCAGCGCCCACCACCCGCTTTTGCCGGTGTCGTGTAGTCGCCTGACAAGGACGGCAAGAGCGGGGACAATGGTGGCCAGGATCCAGACCAAACCAACAATCCCGCCACCACCGTTGGCAATGAACTGATCGACGTCACCGTCCATGAGGACAAAGTCAATCGCGGCAGCCACCATGTTGGTCACCACCAAAAACAGCTGGATATACCAATACTCAGACCTGCGAGAGCGACCTGTGAACGTGGCGTAGTTAGACCAAAAAGACTTGAGTGCTTCAGAAAATTTCATGACGACCTTTCCCCTGCTCTTGTGTGAAACCTATCTCATCTGGGTAAACGGTGGACCAACGCTCGAGTGTGACCTTCAACGAATCACACGTCGTTGCAGGGCTATCTATGACTTCGCATATTCCCTGATAGCTCGAACCATGTTGACCGAGTTATCGGCCAGGTAGCCTCTGTGAAGAGCGCCCCCAACGAGGGACGCGGTGTCGGTGCCGTAGAAGTCGAGCATCTCACCGATCCTCTCGATCACCATGCCTCCAGCTGGTGAAATCCACATCGGTTTCAGCTGACCCATCTCTTCTCGCGCCTTTGCCGTAATGGTTAAACATTCGTCGGGGGTGAAAGAGAATCGGCCTCCAAAGTTCGGGAATATGGAGATGTCGGCCCCGGCGATTCTCATCAACAACCCGAAGACGATGTCGTGGGCCATGCCGTGAACCGGTGGGGTCACAAAGGCACCAAGAACCGACGGATGGCCCATGATGGGCAAAGCTAGCTCGTCGTCCTCTGCGAGAACTCTCATAACATCAAACCCGGAGATCCCAGGAAGGATCAGCAAAGACCCGGCCCCCATCTCTTTGGCTTCATGGGCGGCGTCATGAATCTGGTCGGCTGGCAGATTCATGCTCGGAGCATAAACACAATTATGGCCAGTGATCTCGTTGGCTTCAGCGACTGCTTCAGCAACGAGCCTGACTCTCTCTTTCCAAAGCGACCACGGTTGATTGGCCAACGAGTGGTCGTCCTTGATGGTGTCAAAACCAGCAAGGGCAATAGTTTTTGCCATGTGGGCAAGCTCCTGCGAGCTGGAGCCCATGGGTTTGAGCGCAGTGGAGACGAGAGCGCGATCGGGAGCGCTAAACATGTCTCTCAGGCCATCAAGGCCAAATCGGGGGCCTTTGAACACCGCCAAGAGGTCGTCTGAGAGGGTGACACTCGTGGCACGAACCCCCGGCAGCATGGAGACGTTCCCCCACAACACGTTGATTAATTGCGGGAGTTCACCACCAGCGTTTCTGGGGTCGTAGGAAATCACCACGTCGGTGACACCATCGACGGTGGGGCCAATTGAGTCGATTGAGCCGACAACTTCTTTTTGAATCCAGTCGGCTGCAAGCTCAGCAGGGAACTCGATGGACTGTTCGACACTGATTGCTTCGGCGACCTCCCGCGGAGAGTCCCCTTGAATCTTGTAACCGACGACAATTCGACTGGACATTAGAGGGCCTCCACCTTCGCACTACTGTGAACACTGACTTCCCGGCTCGCAACCACATCATCGGCACTGATACCGAGAGGCTCGCCAACAAGGTTTTCTACCTGCCTGATGAGGCTCAGGGCATCAAGCCCCAACTCGGCCATCAGGTATTTCTGGGATGCTCCGTGAGCATAGGTGTCAGGAATACCAATTCGTCGAAGCGGTGTTCCTACACCTGCCTCTGCCATCAGCTCTGCCACCGCAGAGCCCAGGCCGCCGACAATGGTGTGGTTTTCCATCGTCACGACTCCTTTGGCTGCGGAGGCAAGGGCACCCATCACGGTGGGGTCGGTGAAGGGCTTGATTGTGGATACGTGCAGGTGGTGAATGCCGACACCTTTTCCCTGCAGGAGCGGAACAGCGCGAAGGGCTTCTTCAGTCATGATTCCGGAGGTGATCAGTGTGATGTCATCACCCTGTGAGAGGACACGGGCCTGGTTGAAAACAAAGCCCTCGTCAGCGGGAAACAGCCTGCTTACTTCACCGCGCAGCGCCCGGACATAGACCGGACCTTGGATGTTATGGACAACGTCGAACATGGTTTGGGCTTCAGTGGCGTCACCGATTTCCAAAATGGTCATGTTGGGAACGGCTCGCAAAATAGCCAGGTCGTCGATGGCCTGGTGGGTGACACCCCCAGGGGTCATAATCCCGGGCAGAAAACCAATCAGCCTGACCGGTAAAGCCGGGTACGCAACAGACATTTGTAACTGGTCCAGCGGGCGACGGTAGAGGAACACCGAGAAGGTGTGCAACCAAGGTTCAAAACCTTCACGGGCGAGCCCTGAGGCAAACCCCATCATGTTTTGTTCCGCCATTCCCATCGAAAAAAAGCGGTCAGGGTAGGTGTCTCGCCATCTGCCTACTTCACACGAGTTGGTGAGGTCAGCAGAGAGGACAACAACTTTGGGCTTGTCGCTCGCCCACTGAATAAAGGCATCCTGGTGGGGTCTGGTGACAATCTCGTAGCTCACTGGGTCATCCCTTCAAAGGCTTTCTGATATTTGGCACGTTCGTCATCGCCGGTAAAGCGGAGGTAGTGCAACGCGGGGAACCGCTCTTGCAGAAGCGGCAACCCTCTTGACGGGTCGGTGTCACACAGGATCATCAGCGGTTTCTCACTACTGCTGTGTCCGGCGTCAAGGAGTGCTGGAATGTCGTGACCGTCGACACGTTTCACCTCCCAGCCGAATGCGCCAACACGCTGGTCAAGTGGTTCGATGTTCATCACGCGATCCATCGGCCCATCACATTGCGCACCATTGACATCGACAATGACCCGGACATCGCTCAAACCCCAGTAGCTAATGGCGTTGAGCCCTTCCCAGGTTTGGCCCTCCTGAAACTCACCGTCACTCATGAACACCCAGGTCCGACCGGTGTCGCCTTTCAGTTTCCTCGCCAAGGCAATACCGCCTGCTTGAGAGATCGCTTGAGAGAGAGAACCGGTGGTGGTCTCAAACCCGGGAGAGTGCTCCGCGCCAATCATTTCAACGGTTGACCCGTCTCGGTTGAATTTTTCCAATCCGGACTCTTCTAGCCGCCCCACCTCGATCAACGCCGCATAAATCACGAGGGCGTAGTGGGCGGGGGAGGAAATCAGGCGGTCAAGGTGGGGGGCGGGGTCACCATGAAACACGGCACCGGTTGGAAGAGGGCCAGTGCCGACCCGAGGGACGCCGGTGAACTCTGGGGGCACGAGCGGGCTACCGGTAGGGCCCAGGGTCACCAAGTTGGTGTAGAGGGCGGCGAGGAGCTCCGCTGAGGAGCACGCCTGAGACATGTATCCGCCGTTATTAGCCAGCGTGTGGTCAAGAACTCGGCGGCGAATCCCCGCCGCCACTTTTTGAATGCTGGCCACGTCAGAGTCGGTCCAGGACATCTGCACTTCCTTTCCTGGCCAGAACTTCCTCTGGCCCTTTGCGTCGTCGCAATGGCTGGTGTGGAAACAGTGGGAGACGGAAAACATGACTCACTATTCCCTGGTGGAAACAATACCAAAAAACTGCACATTAGTCTCCAGTAGTGTACTTTTGTTCACATGACCTCTTCGCCTCACCCATGGAGCGCAACTCAGCGCGACACCATTGACCACCTGATTGCCATCAGCCGAGACGTTGTCAGTCGCGGACTTACGCTAGCCAGCGGAGGAAACCTGTCCGCCCGCGACCCTGATAACCCGGAACACTTCATCATCACCGGAATGGGAACATGGTTCGACAAAATAACGGCCGACGAATTTAGCCTCATCTCACTGTCTGGCGACCACCTGGCAGGCGTTGCGCCCTCAAGTGAGTGGAAGGTCCACCACCGCGCCTATTTGGCCAGACCTGACGCCAACTCGGTCATGCACGTCCACCCCCAATATTCGGTGTTGGTAGACGCACTCGGCGAAAAGATTCGTCTCTTGACCCTTGACCATGTGGGCTACGTGAAGTCTGTCGGGAGGGTCTGTTTCGCCCCCAACGGATCAGATGAACTCGCCTCCACAATCGCCGACCAGTTGGGCGAACACAATTGTGTTGTCATGGCCCACCACGGATGCGCGACAGTGGGGGATACAATACCCATGGCTTATCGGCGGATACTCAACTTGGAGGAAGCAGCCACCAACACCTACCGCTGCTTGGTTGTCGGAAACACTGACGCCCACTTCCCCACCACCCACCTCTCAGCCCACCACAGCTAGGACATTGTTAGGAGGAACAGCGCATGCTCGGTCGCGTTGCTGAACTTCACTACAAGCACGGCTTCACCCACCAAGAGGTTGCAGACCTCTTGGGATTCTCCCGAGTCCAGGTCACACGGATGCTGGCTCGGGCCCGGGCTGAAGGGATTGTCGAAATCACCGTTCACAGTGATGAGCCGATTTTTCCGGAAGAACAGCAAGCCCTCATGTCCCTGTTTGGTCTCGAGCACGCGAGCGTGGCCCCCACCTTCCCCGATAAATCCGACACCTTAAAATCCATCGGCACCGTAGGAGCGACCTACCTTCGCAGTGTCCTTCGATCCGGGATGACCGTGGCAGTCGGAATTTCGGGCACCCTCGCCGAAATTGCCACTCAACTAAAGACAGACCCCATGAGCGTTCTCTTTGTCCCTGCTATCGGCAGTCGACCAGCGGGAAGCGAAGGAGTCAATCCTCACCGCGTCGCTGAACTGTTTGCCGAAGCGGTTGGCGGAACGAATGTCCACCTACCGGCGCCCATGTTTACCTCGAGTGCCCAATCAGCACAGACAATCGCCAGCGAACCCCAAATTGAACATGCCCTAGAGACGGCTAGAGCTGCTTCTTTGGGTCTGTTTGGTCTCGGTGGCACCCAGCCTGGAACAGGTATTGTTGCCGACGAGTTCGCCAACGAACCAGCCCTTGAACAGCTTTTTGAACGCGGCGTCGTCGGTGACATTTCAGCGGCTTTTTTTGACGCCAAGGGTCGGTCTATTGACAGCGAAATTTCCCACCGAATCGTGGGGCTGTCTTTTGACGAGATTATGGCGATCCCTCATCGAGTGGCATTTGCCGGCGGACCTGACAAAGTCGACTCTATTGCGGGGGCTCTCGCAGGAGGAATAATCACCGCTCTCATTACTGATCAAGAGACAGCGGTCGCACTGCTGGCCTCAAGATCCTAAGACCCCACCACCCGCTGTGACAGCCACTGTCGCACGTGTTCGGCGGCAAGCCGTGAATGTTCACCAACCACATCATCGGATGCGCCAGCGACGTGGGGAGTCAGGGTCAGATTTGGCAGGGAAAACAGGACGTCATCAGGCTGTGGGGGCTCGTCCCAGTAAACATCAATGCCCGCGCCCTGAATTCGCCCCTCTGCCAGTGCTGCCAGGAGCCCGTCCCGGTCGACAATGGCTGCCCGGCCGGCGTTTATTAGGAAGGCGGTGGGTTTCATGAGTCGAATCATCTCGTCAGAGACCAGCCCGATCGTGGAATCCATGAGCGGGGCGTGAACGGTCACAATGTCTGAGGAAGCCATCAATTCCGGTAAGTCGGCCAACACCCCCACATCTCCCAGCTGTTCTTGGGTGAGAAACGGGTCGTAAATCACTCTCTCCATGCCAAACCCGCGAGCACGCTCAGCCATCCTCCGACCGATAGCGCCACCGCCCACAATGCCCAGCGTTCGACCTTTCAACGCCATTCCACGGAATTCGCGGTAGGGGAAATATTGGTCGGCTTTGCTCCACTGCCCCCTTCTCACCCAGGCTTCAGACGCCGAAACTTTTCTGACCGTCGACAGGAGCAATCCAAAAGCGAAATCAGCCGTCACATCGGCGTTTCGCCCAGGTGTCGTCTTCACGACAACACCTCTTGCCTCACAAGCTGCCACGTCTACGTTCACCGGCATGGCTCGACACGACACCACCATCTCCAGTGACTGGGCGACATCCAAAGTAGCCTCGTCCACCATGTCTATTTCGGTAATCAAAATCTGGGCTGAAGCCAAATAGTCGCGATGATTTGATTCGGCCATACTGACCCCGTGTTCTAGTGGCGGGCGAATAACCACCTCACAATGATCACTGAGGCCCGCCGCCACATCGGAATCAAACGGCGCGGTAATGACCAGTGTTGGTCTAGTCGACATCACTGTCCTTTCTCATAGGGTCCAGGCCTGTGTGGTCTCCCGACCACAGCGGCGAAAGAGTCGTCACAGCGTCACGAAACGCCTGGTAGCGGTGCGAAACAGCAGTGTGGTTGTAATCGGGTGAGACAGTGACGACGTCGTCGCGTGACTGTGTCGCATGGACGTGGCCAAACACCGCCCGGGCGACACCCCTCGCGCCCAAATCAGCGCGACCATCCACCGTGATCGGAACGCCCAAACAGTTTGCTACCTGCCCAGCCCAGTCACTGGCTTTCGACCCACCCCCTGCCAGAACTACCTGGCCAAGGCTGTGGGACGTGTCATCGGCCAGGACAGCATCTACGCCCCATCTCAGCGCGTGGGTGATTCCCTCCGTCACAGCCCGAGCCATGCGAGCGTTGTCTGTCTGTGGTGTCAACCCGAGGAAGGTTCCTGTCGCGTGGGGCGCAAGGATGGGCGCCCGCTCCCCCACTAGGTAGGGCAGAAAAAGTTCAGCGCCTTCCTGACCGAGACGCACATCAGCCCACAATTTTTCGTAGCGATCGTCGCCCTGATAACCAGCAAGATTCATATACCACTCGAGGGTGGCTGTTCCAGAGCTCGACCCCATAACCCGAAGCCTGACCCCTTCCCCGACGCACAGCGTGGCCCCAGATAGCTCAGATGCTGGCCGAATATCGGAGGTCACCGTCATTGAGACAGCGGTTGTTCCCAACACGGCTAACACATCACCGGGGGTTCCCAGCCCAGACCCCCACAGCATGGCCACCACATCAATAGCGCCCTGAAACACCGGGGTCCCCTCGGGCACACCTGTTGCAAGCGATGCGGCGGCGGTGACACTGCCAAGAAGCTGCCCAGACTCACCAATGGGTGGGCACAGCGCCAAGAGGTCCTCGACACCGAGCAGACGTGCAGCCTGGGCGGAGTACGTATTTGTAGCGAGGTCAAGAAACGGAATACTCGCGTCAGTGAGGTCGGTCGCAATCACACCGGTGAGCTGGTAGTTGATTAAGTCTTTGGCGCAAAAAGCCGCGGTGACACCTTTCGCTTCAACTGGAAAAGCGTCCCGATACCACGCCCACAGGGCTGCTTGCGACCCTGACCACAGCACCGTTCCACACAGCCCAAAATGGTCGTCAATCACACCGCTGGCTGACCATTTAGTCACCACATCGGCGCCTTCAGAGCCGTTCCACAAATACGCACGTTCAGCGACCCGGCCCGCAGGCCCCAACATCCACAACCCGTCACCTTGACCGGCGACAACAACACCATGTAACGGAATGTCGGCGTGGTTCGAGACCAACGTGGAGATAACGTCAGCTGTTGTCTTCCAAAACTGGTTAGGGTCAAGTCCTGGCTGATTGTCACGGACAACGGGCGCATCCGAGTGGCCATAAACCACGCCGTCGTCGCCGATCAACACCGCTTTAATCATGGAGGTGCCGGCGTCGACGGCTACAAGATACCTTGTCATTAGCGAAGCAACCCAGTTTTCTTGTCAAACCATGCTTCAACCCTCGGCAAACGCTGTGACACCAGAAGGGCTAGGGCAATCGCTAAGACGAGGATGATGCCTTTGAGGGCTGCTTTCAGGTTGAAGTCAATACCCATCAGGTCTAATCCAGTGCCCAAGGCACCTAAGAACAAGACTCCAATCAAGGTTCCCGGCACATTAGGGCGCCCGTTTCGATGCAGCGAGGCGCCAATAAATACTGCGGCAATCCCGTCCAGAAGATATGAAAAACCCGCCAAGGGCGTGTATATCCGAAGACCTGAGCTGAGGAGAATTCCCCCAATGGCCGCCGTCGCAGCGGATGCAACATAGACCCAAACCCGGTAAGTGCCGGTGGAAATACCGGCTACTTTTGCCGCCTGATTTTGCATTCCCAGCGCCGAGATGCGGCGACCGTGAGTGGAGAGCTCCAACACCACGAAATAGACGGCGAGGACCAGCAAACCGATCCACAAAATCATGGACACACCGAAAGCCGACCCTTGGGTCAAATTCACAAAACCTTCAGGGGCGTTTCGGTAGTTGATATTTGCTCCCCCACCGGTGCCAATCTGTTGGATACTGCGACCGATGAAGAAGGTTCCCAACGTTGCCAAAAACGGTGTCACCCCGAGTCCCACAATAAGAACCGAGTTGAGTAGGCCAATGCTGGCCCCGGCGGCCAAGGCAATCAGGAGGGCCACCTGCCAGGGAAGACCCCAGGAAGCCATGGAGAGTATCGCAAACCAGGCACCAAAGTCGAGGGCAACACCAACGGACAGGTCAATACCGCCAGAAGAAATCACAATGGTCAGCGCCAAGGCAATGATGAGAACAATGACAGAGCCTCGAACGATGTTCAGCAGGTTTGAGGGAGTTAAAAAAGCACCTGTTTGCTGGG
Source organism: Microbacteriaceae bacterium (assembly GCA_007117135.1). Lineage (GTDB taxonomy): Bacteria > Actinomycetota > Actinomycetes > Actinomycetales > Microbacteriaceae > Pontimonas. The sequence goes on from SKHB01000151.1 coordinate 9,000, forward strand.
AGAAGTAGAACACCATCGCCCCAAACAACAGAATGAAGGCGTATTTGATGAGCCAAATAGTTCCCTGGGCCACGACACCGCGGCGAGGGGTATCCGTCACTGTCGCACTAGTCACGATCTCGCCCTTCTGGTTTGGAGTGCCGCTGCGGTGACAACGATGAGAATGAGGACACCCTTCCAGCCGTCCACCCACGAGTTATCGACCCTGTTCAAAATCAACCCGTTAGATAAAAACGCCACCAATACGGCCCCCATGGCCGCCCCGGGAACGGTCACCACGTTGCGGGCAGAAAATGCTGCCCCGACGAACCCGGCGAGCACCATGTCCACCAGCAACCTCTCTTCGATACCGGGCGATAATCCAGATCCGCGGGCAACCAACAAAATCCCTGCAATTGCGGCGGTGACCCCGGCGAGCACAAATGAGCTCGCTACCAACCGATTTGGGTTCAATCCCGAGCTCAATGCCGCGTCCACGTTGCCTCCAACAGTTCGCAGGCGGCGCCCGTATCTGGTGTTGTGAATGAGGAAGGTGAAGAGCCCAACGACGACGAGCATAAAGATCACCGGGAGCGGAATTCCGGCAAAGGATTCGTCTCGGATAAACAGGATGACTGGGTGGTCCACGTTGATGCGTCTATTGGTGGTCAGAACTCGAATAACCCCAGCAACACTGGAATAGGTGGCTAGGGTGGCCAATATCGGGGTCAAGCCAATTACGGTGATGAGGATGGCGTTAACAAGCCCCACAATGACCGCGGCGACAAAAGCCAGTGCCAGAGCGTATAAAAAGCTTGCGCCCCGGTTAGTGAGCTGGTCACTTATGACGGCGGTCGCCAATGCCGCACTGGCAGGAATCGACAGATCGATTCCTCCGACCACGACGTCGTCGCCTCCACCGATTACCACAATTGCCAACCCGATGGCGACGATGGCAATGGGTGAGGCTTGAATCAGGCTGGATTGGATGCTGAGCGGGGACAACAGCATGGGCGCCTGCCACGCAAGCCCCACCAGTAACACCCCGAAAATAATCAGCGGACCGCGCCGAACAAGAGAGTTCACCACCCGGTCAAAGCGTGGTCGTGTGTTTGTGGTCTGTCTGAGGGAGCTCTTGTTGCTCATACGGCAACACCGCCTGTCATCAACTGAACCAACTGGTCTCGATGAAGTTCTGCTGAAGGGTGTTCGTCAACGATTTCTCCTCGAACAACAATGAGAATTCGATCACACAAGCCGAGCAGTTCGGCTGGCTCATTTGAGGACACCAGCACCCCTGCCCCCTGTTCGGCCAGGTCTCGAACGAGTCGATAAATCTCACCTTTTGCCCCCACGTCGACTCCGACAGTCGGCTCATCGAAGATAAACATTTTTGCCTTTGCAGCCAGACTTCTGGCCAGAACCACTTTTTGTTGGTTTCCGCCGCTCAAAAAGCGCGCCTTTCGAACAGGGTCAGCCGGCCTGATGTCAAGTGCGGAAATCATTTCTTTTCCGCGAGTAATTGATTTGTGTCGGCTGACAATCCCGGCGCGGGAAACATCAGAAAGCGTTGAGAGGGAAATATTTTCATCGACTTGAAGGTTGAGCACCAACCCGTCGTTTCTTCGGTCTCGGGGAATAAGAACCATCCCCCGACGAAGGGCTCTCGCGGGGGATTTATTTCGCCCTTTCTTACCGTTGACGACAATTGACCCGGTCTTTGCTACTCGTAAGCCAATCAGGGTGTCAACGATTTCCTCACACCCGGCCCCCAGCACTCCAGCCAGACCGACAATTTCACCTTCTCGCACCTGGAAGGAAATTCCGTCAAATTTTTTGCCGTCACCCAACTGGGATACCTCCAATACGGTGTCACCAGTCTTGGTGGACTGCGGGGGGAAGAGGTCAGAGAGCTCCCGGCCAACAATGAGGTGCACAAGTTCCGACATGGATTCTGGCCGAGGTTCCTCAATCACCCCAGCGTTTTTCCCGTTTCGCAACACGGTCACTCGGTCACAGAGGTCAAGTATTTCCGCCAGATAGTGGGAGACATACACGACGGCAATCCCTGCCTTTTTGAGGGCTCTCACAGCGTCTAACACCTTGACCACTTCGCCGGCCGCCAATGGGGCGGTCGGCTCATCGAAGACAACAAGCTTGGCGCCTTCCAATACAAGAGCTCTGGCAATCTGAACCAGTTTTCTCTCAGCAGGCGAAATATCCCGGATCAGGGCGTTCAGCGGCAATGTGACACCGAGAGTGTCACGAAGAATGGACTGAGCTCTTTTCTTCATGTCCCCTCGGCGTAATCCCAAAGAGGTCCCCAGTTCCTGACCCATATATATGGATTCGAGAACGGTGAAGTGGGGAACAAGCTGGAGTTCCTGGTGGACAAAGCGCACACCCCGGTCGGTGACTTCGGCTGGGCTCACCGCATTCAGCGTGTCACCGTCGATGCTGACGGTCCCCTCTTCCGGGATATACATGCCGGCGAGGCATTTGATAATTGTCGACTTTCCTGCACCGTTTTCTCCCACAAGTCCGTGGATTTCTCCGTGCGCGACGGAAAGATTCACGGAATCCAATGCAAGAACACCAGGGAATCTCTTGGAGATTCCAGACATCTCTAAAACGGTAGACGACATTGTCACAGGCTCCAGAATATGGGGGTACGGGGGTCTTGTCACAGGTAGCCCCGTGCGACAAACACGGGGCTACCTGTCTGACTACTACTGGGGGCGTTTAGCCGCCGTAACCCAGCAGGTTGTAAATGCGCATTGCTTCGTCTTGCCCGGCAACCGGGTAGACCTCAACGTAGCTTTGGCGTTCAACATCTTCGCCAGCGAGATACTTGGCAACGTTTTGCGCTGCCTGGGTGGCAATCGCACGCGGAACCTGAGCAATGTTGCCCACGAACACGCTGTTGTCTTCCATCATGATCTCGAGAGTGTCCGGCCCGGCGTCAAACGCGGTCACCTTAACTTCGGTGCGACCGGCCTCTTCAAGAGCCTGGACAACACCGATGGCAGGCTGGTCCCAACACGCCACGTGGATGGCGTCTAGTTCACCGGCGGGGTAACGCTCGAGCAGTGTCAGCGTTTGCTGACGTGCATCTTCAGGAGCGTTAGCGAATTCCTCGGCCAGTTCAGGCTGAAGAATGGTGACACCGGGGTGGTTCTCTTCCAGTGCGCGCTTCCACTCACCGTAGCGAACGCCACAGAAGTCGAGAACTTCGCTGAAAGCGTTGAACACGGCTACGTTTCCCTCGCCACCCAGTGCTTCACCGAGAATCTCACCAATGGCGTAACCACCGATGTCGTTCTGTGACTGTGAGTTGTTCACCGCATGCGGTGAGTTCTTGTCTACACCGAAGACGGGGATTCCTGCTGCTGCAAGTGCCTCCAACTTAGGCTCGACGGCGTCGTCGCCGAGGATGGTGATGACGGCGTCAACACCGGCAGTGAGGAATGTGTCGTGGTTTTCAGCGTGGACTGTGTTGTCACGACCACCATCGGTCGTGACGACTGTTCCGCCCAAGCGCTCGACTTCATCAACGGCACCCTGGAAAGCCTCACGGTCCCAGAAGTGCTGTGTTCCAACAACAGCGACGCCGACTACCTTGCCAGCAAGGCTAAGACCCTCAGCGGTCTCGGTTGTCTCGGTGTCACCGCCTGTTGCGGGGGCGGTTGGTGTGGTTGTCGTTTCCCCACCAGCACACCCTGCAAACACCAAGCTTGCCGAAGCGAGCAATGCTCCGAAAGCCAGTCTTTGATTCAACATTGGTGTTCCTTTCTTTACCTTGTTGTTCGCAAACTATTGCGTACATTTGTTCACTGTTGTTACAGTGGTGCAATACTGAGACTTTAGACCGTCGCGTTCCAGAGTGTCAACAACGACACTGAAACAATTGGATTACGGAGGACAACGATGTCACCCCACCCTGACGTCATCACCATTGGTATTCACATTGCTGACATTCTTGGCAGGCCCGTCGAATCCATTCCCGACGGACAAGGACTTGCCTTACTCGACGAAATTCGCATGACCGTAGCTGGGACTGGCGCGGCAACAGCGATGGACCTCGCGAGACTTGGTGTGTCCGTTGCCACCGTCGCCGTCGTCGGCGACGATGTTCTTGGCAACTGGCTCACCAGAGCACTCGCCGACGATGGCGTCGACGTCTCTGGTATTCAGGTAGACCCTACTGTTCCCACCTCCGCCACCATGCTTCCCATCAGACCCAACGGGGAGCGCCCCGCCCTCCACGTCATTGGCGCGAACGCGAAACTTTCCGCAGAAATGATTAATTGGGATGCCTTCCAAGGCGCACAACACCTGCACCTGGGCGGATCGTTGCTGCTTGAAAAAATCGACGGCCCACCAACCGCCGGGCTTTTCCGCACCGCGCACTCCAACGGCATGACCACGTCATTGGATGTCATCGGTTTCCCTGGTCGCGACTACGAATACGTTTTTGGTGAATGCTACGCCCACCTCGACTATCTCCTTGTCAACAACGACGACGCCATGCTCCTTTCTGGACAACCAAACGTCGAATCAGCCATCGACTGGTTCCTTGGTCGTGGCGTAAAAACCTGCGCCATCACCGTCGGCGGTGATGGCGCGATTCTGCAATCTCAAGGCCAGCCTGCGATTCACCTTCCCGCCTACGACGTCGATGTGATTGACACCACAGGCTGTGGTGACGCTTTCTCGGCGGGATTCATCGCAACCATCACCCAAGGTGGAAGCCTGGAGGAAGCAACCCGAGTGGGGGTTGCGATGGGGTCGTTCACAGCCCGCGCACTCGGCTCTGACGCGAGCCCGCGCTCGCGTCAAGAACTCGACGATTTTATGGCACAGACCGCCACCAAATAACCACACCTTTTCCTCCACCTCACTGCACACAACAGCCCAGCGCACCACCGCGAAAGGACCCCGGATATGACTGCCAAACCGGACACCAACTCCCTGACTACTTTTGTCCTTGCCGGGGGGTGTTTTTGGTGTCTTGACGCGGCCTACCGCGTTCTTCGAGGTGTCGTCCACGTAGTCAGCGGATACACCGGTGGTCACGTAGATAACCCCAGCTACGACCTTGTCTGCACGGATACCACCGACCACGCAGAGGCCGTGTCCATCACCTTTGACCCAAGCATGATTCCGACCCAGGTCATCCTCGACGTGTTCTTCACCATCCACGACCCCACCCAACTGAACAAGCAGGGCAAAGACGAAGGGCGCCAGTATCGCTCAGCGATGTTCTATGCCGACGACGAGCAGCGCCAACTTTTTGAATCTGCCAAGAAGGGAGCGGCAGAGATCTGGGGTGAGGGTATCGTCACCGAAATAGGCCCGCTCGAGAAGTTCTGGGACGCCGAGGATTACCACCAGGACTTCTTCACAAAAAACCCCGAGCGAGGATCGTGCGTGACAGTTATTGCCCCCAAGGTTCAGAAGGTTAGACAACAGTACCTGCCCTATATTCAACCCCTCTAGCCGAACGGGTCACAGCAGTAGCCTCAGACATGCTTTAAGCAGAGACGGTACAGTGACGTTCCTTACCCACTCGATCGTGACCACACACAGCGCGGCCTCGCTGGCATTTTCCCGTATCTAAAACCGCAGCGAGTCCAGGTTTCGACCCGTCGGAACTTTGCAGGTTTACCGATTCCACTCTTCTTCCTCGTCAAAACCACTGCCATACTGCGTCCCTGGGTAGGCAACACCTGGCGTATATCCATACGGGCCACTGTGATAGTCGCCCTGGTTCATCCCATCCCACCCGCACGTGTCACACACCGAGGTCAGAACATCTAGTTCTGTCTCACACTCTGGACACTCAGTTATCTCAGGCATGACCGTCTCCCCGCATTTCCAGATAGGTGCTGATTGCAATCGACAGTCAAACGCTTGGTGCAAAGGGGTTTAACACGGCGTTTATTTACCCGCATGTAAACGATTGTCCGAGATACCCAGGGCTGAGTGGCATATGGCAGAGTCAAGAGACCAATGGTTGGTCTAAATGAGGAGTGCGAATGAAGAGCACGAGCGGTCGCTGCATTGTGGTGGCCTTTATTTCTCCCCGTGAGGGGGCGTTTGACCAGGTCAAGGAAATCTTGGAGTCGGTGATTCCTGCTGTCCATGAGGAGCCAGGGTGCGAGTTTTATGCGCTCCACGAAGACACCACGGGACGTCTCGTGTTCATTGAAGCGTGGGATTCCAGGGCACTATGGATTAATCACACAGGGCTCAGCGCTGTTGCGACCATTACCGAACGAACTGAAGGGCTTTTAGCCAGCGAACCTGATGTGGTCGAAATGTATGGCCTGCCTGTAGGTGGAGTCAGAGGCGTGTTGCCCTCAGTGGCGAGGAGATAGGAGGGACCTTATCGTCAACCAAGGACGACGATAATCTGTTGGCGGCGTTGTGAACCCGGGCTATCAGTAAGTCACGCACCCGTGTACCTGATTTCACAGCCATGCGCGCAAAGAAATTCATCGATAACCGCCCCACCCCTTGCAACTGACTCTTGCTCACAATATCCGAGTCGTTTGGCGGCGTCCAGACGGGCAGGAGAGGGCCATTTGGCACTTGGCGACAGGAGGGCGCACGCACCCTCCACCAAAGTTGACCCGGCTCCAACTGTGATCAACTAGGCAACTGTTTTCGACACACTGTCTTTTCTCTTCGACCTGCGCGCTTTGAAGCGCGTTGACTTCGAGATTGGAGAAATGCAAGACTTAGGCGAGAAAAACTTGAGGACTCAGGGAGCGTATAGTGGGCGGAATCGACAAATTTACCGCAAGCCTCTGGGAACAGACGGTTCGGGGGGACAAGAACCTTCTTGAAACATACGGCGATCCGGTTGCTCGCGGACGAATTGGTGTGTTTGTTGTAGAACTCTACGGGAAGGGCTTCGTTCGGGTACTCACCGCTCAAGGGTCAAAAATGGTGGGCGAGTACGAAAAACTAGTTGCGATTGATGGGTCTGACTCCAACGTTCAAAAGAAGTCTGCAGCAGGGCGTGCCGCCGGGGCAGTCTTAACAGGTGGTCTGAACATGCTTTCGAGCAACGTACGGGGCGACTTGATTTTGGTGCTCGTCACTGACAAAAAAACGCACACGATAAGCACACAGGTTCCAGACAAATATGAGCTTGAGGTCTTTCACACACTGAGAACTTCAGCCCAAGCAATATTGGGCGCAAATGATGGAGCTAATGCTGATCAGGCTAGTACTGAGTCTGCAGATACTGTGAGCAGAATTGAAAAGTTGGCGGAACTTCATGCCACAGGTGTTTTGACAGACGAAGAGTTTTCGCAGGCCAAGCGAAAGTTGCTCGGGGGCCAGTAGCTGAAGGCTAAATGGGCCATCTGACCAACTCGGGCTTTAGCAAAATCCTCTGGCATGGGGCATGTCGCTCCTCGCTCTTCCGTTGCGCTGTTGCGCCCCTTGCCTGCGTAGATTTTGACTTTTCCGCGACTCCTCAGGCACAAAAGCACCACGCCTAAACTGGTCAGGCGCTTAGCTTCGGGTGACTTGCTTGCGGAAGAGCTCTAGTCACCGACTCCGAGAGTTCACATATTGCTTTAGCGCTAGCCTGGCCGGCCTTCATCTGACGAGTGGCCAAAGACACAAATAATCCAACGGCTAGAAGTTTGTTTCGAGAGCCTTGACGTTCCTGCTTTCCTTGGATCGGAAAAATAGGATCCAGAAGACCATCGCCGTAATTGCCATGAGCGCCGTCCCAACTACCCAAAACGTCATCGTGGCGGTGAAGTTGTGCTCAGCGGCTAAGGCTTGAACTTGCCAGTCATTTTTCTGGTTCCTTGCGGATTGGATTTCGGTAGGTAACCGGGCTTCTCTCACCACTAAACGACCTAACTCACCTTCGAGCTCTACATACTGTTCACAAGCAATCTCTTCCGCGGCTGTCTTAGTGTTGTTAAACGCATTGTTCACGATGCCCTGGCCACATAGACGCCAGGCTTTGGTGCTCTCGGCAGGAATCTCCCCCATTCGTTTCTCGGTTCTTTGCTGCTCTGCCTCTAAGTCAGCCAGTTGGGACGAGTAGTCCAGGTAGTTCTCTTGTGCTCTAGCAGATTCAAAGGATGCTTGAGAGGTTGTTTCCATTGCGAAGAAACCAACCGTGAGAGTTCCAAGTGTCGCAAGCAGAGCCGAGGCCAGTACTACAGCTTGTGAAGTCTTCACGCCTAAATACCTTTCCTGATTTTAAAATGGTTTGGGAAAACTCCCGTTAGAGACTTTCCTAAGTTCTCTCCAGCCCTGACTCATCGTGTTCCCAGCCAGGGCTAGCTGCACTTCCCGCGTTGGCTACGCACAAGCCCTCGCTGAGCAACCGACAAACCTCAATCGAACGACATGATTTGCTAGCGTACCCGAATTCCTGAAGGATAAACGGAGAAAAACTTATCAAATTGGGGGCGTAAATGTCGAAAGCTACGGTTACCATAACTATGTTCACATTTCTGGCGGCAGGGCCGGCGTTGGCCGGATGCAGTTCGGCTGAGCCTCCTTCACCGCAGGCAGCGGTTGAATCAGCACCACAATCTGGGCCAGCTCCGGCACCATCACCCCCTGCACAGGCACCGAAAGTGACCTGTGCAGATGCATTTAGCGCAGCCGCATCGGTACCTCTCAGTCGAACAAATGACGCAGAAGTGCGCACAACAATGTACTCATGTTCAGATGTTGACGAATGGTGGAGCAACGTGAAGGCTTATCCGAACGCCTTCGGTGCAACTTCATATGCGGACAACGAGTTGAGCCTTTACGTAACTGTGGCCTGTTTCGATGCCGAGAGCTCTCCAGTTTGTCAGGATGCTTCCCGTAGAGGTCTTCGCTAGTAAGCGTGGCCATGACCAATTCGTCTGACGATGAGCTTGCAGCGCTGAATGCCTTGCAGCGTCTGCTTCTAGCCCTTTCGAACTTAGGTTGCAGCTGCGGCTGCCTTCTTTTGTCGGTCCCGCTACTTTTGTTTTTCGTTCTTGTCATTTTCGGCTTTATCGGAGCCCTCTTCTAGGAGGGTGGCAAGCCAGTGGCCTGAGCAGAAATACGGGAATAAGCGAAAGGCATCTAAAAAAGGTTAGGTTCACCTCCTTTTCTCAAAATGAGCTTCCCTTAGTAGCGTGGAATGAGTCATCTAACGTCTGGAGAAAACTATGTCAGAAACGAAGCCCTGTATCGCCTGTGCCGAGGAAATAAAGGTTGAAGCGAGGCTTTGCAAACACTGTCAAACCGCCCAAGATGACCCAAGGTGGGAAAAACCCGAAGCCCTGGATGAGAATCTCGTAGTGCTGTCCCCCAGTGAACGCCGAGTGCCGCAGGGTTCCATGACGGCTGAACAGTACGACCTGATGGAAAGCGTGACTGTTGAAGTCGGCTCCGATGAACACAAGAATTCACAGGTTCCATTTGACACGTCGAAACCTCCAGGAAAAGGCGACTTAGTTCCAGGTGATTGCGTGTGGGCAATCTACCCCTATCCAGGCCCTCTCCCCCAGGGCTTGCTCCAAGGTTCATGGGGCGGGACAAACCCAATGAAGTTTTTTGGCAATCTCGGAGATGTGCGGGGCTGGACGTATTCAGAGTTTCTACGTGGCGCTGGAACTCCCTTCACAACGATGCCCCAGCCCAACGGCCATCAGACTGTTGTTTGGTCACATGGCGGACTCCTGCAAGCGTGGTCAGCGGCGTTTTACTTCGACTCCTACGGCGTCTGTTACGGAATCGGAAATGAGACCCAGTTCTGATTTTGAATCGGAGCGCAACTGAGAATGGTGATTGACATGAGACGTCCTAGGGCCAGGAAAACGCTTAGATGGTTGGCAATAATCACAATCGTTGCGCCGGCAGTCGCTGGGTGCACAGCAGCGCCCGAATCTGTCGTAAGTCAGGTGGGTGACAGCAGAACAATCGAGGAAGCCCGTCTTGATGGTTGCCAGGCGGCTCTCCTAGTCATCGACTTCAATCTGAGGGCGCTAACTGATATGCGTGAGCTACTCGGTCGAGGATTCAATTCATGGCTAGACGTGAATGAGGAAGTCTGGGCGAAAGGCAACCTTGTTGCCGAGTACGGTGAGACATTCGCCGAAATGGGGGTCTCCCAAGATTCGGAATTCCGAGAAGCAGGTTTGCGAGTTGCAAATGCCTACGGCGAATTTGGTTTTCAAGGATTCTTCGACGCGGGCGCCCAATGGACCGACGCTGTTGAGCACTTCAAGTCAAGTAACGACGCTCTCGTAGGAGAGCTGAACACCTTCGTGAACCTTTGCCCTTCGTAATTGGACTTTCCCGAAACCAGAGTTGGCCGGTTTGAAAGAGTCTCGGGCTTTACATCAAAGCTAGGCCACCACGGGTTACGCGATTTGGCCGGGCAAAAATAAAACGTTCGTTTTTGTATGACTTGACCGCCACCGGAATCTCAGGCGATTCTCGGGCGCCGGATTGCAACGAATCTTGTTTCGAAATCTCTGGAACTTTAACCAGGCAAACCCAACACATTCCGGAGAGATCGCGCAGCCGATGAATCCACACTCGGCTAGCCACCAAACCCCGACAAAGACCTGCGGGCCCCTGTCGGTGTGCTGAACCAACCTGCCATGTCACCGGTCCAGGCAAGACTGTAAAGAGCAAATCTCAACTAGATTTGTTTCTAACACTTGACGCAGACGAGGTTCTTGAATGGCTAATGACGTGAGCGCCACCCAACGCGCTGAATTACACAAAACAATCTGGCGCATTGCTAACGATCTTCGAGGAAGCGTTGACGGGTGGGATTTCAAAAG
>SKHB01000113.1 GCA_007117135.1 Microbacteriaceae bacterium
CGGTGGCCCGAGCCGTCCATCGGCTGAGAAGTATCTGGTGTTGAGAAACAGTGCGTGTTGAATCTCTCCCCAGATGGGAACATCCTGACCTTGCCCGCAATACTCGCGAAGAATCTGCCCATAGCCATACTTGTTGTTGTATCTATGCATCGCTCCCCTTCGAGGGGGTAGCCGCAAACGGGAAACCTGCCTCTTTAGCCTCCGAAAGGCCAAAACCGTTTTCGATCCGAGACAGAATCTGCTTGGCATCCTCCAGGGCCAAATGGCCTGAGGTGACAAGTGGCAACTTTTTGGCAACGAGCTTCTTTGGGGTGTTTTTTCGACCAAGATTCTTCACGGGAATCTTGTCCCAGCCGAGACTTGCCAGCACCGCAACACGGTGCTGGCCACCCAACACCAGAAAAGTCTTCCCCACCCACACCCCATCAATGGGGTGTGAAGAGTCACGGTGATAACCGGTGGCGGAGATGCTGTCTCGAAGGCGAAAGAGGTGTTCCGTTCTCTCTTGTGCTTGATGTGCGCCTTCACTGGGGACAGGGCCAAAGTGGATGGAGGGAATTCTCCCTACCAGGCGCTCCGTCCGTTTTGATTTACCAAAACGCCATGCCTGAACAGGTAAGGCTTGCCAGTCATTTAAGTGGCTGCGCCATTTCTCCATCGCATCATAAAAAGCCTCAAGGAGGACTGCCCCCTCCTTGACGGACCCAGTTTGCAGCGCTTCGACATAGGGATGGTAGAGGGTTTCAAAACCGAAACCGTACTCGTAGCGAAAATCTGTGGTGGAAACTGCACAGTCGAAAGACATCCAAGATGAGAGATGTTGCCGGATCCGAACGAGTCTGCGAACCGTAGTCGATGCCATGACGGTCCTTCCGTTACCCCGCTACCCTCCAGATTAGTTCGAAAAGTACGCCGAGTAGCCTACCCATGTCCGCAACATGCACACTACGTTGAAGTGGCAACAGTCATAAAGGCACTCGAAAGCGGTGCTTTACCCCCTTGATTAACTTTTCTGAACCGGACAGGAGTCCGCTTTGGATAAAAATTTTTGGGTCAGGGAACCTATCAGACCATTGTCATTGGCCTTTTCGAATTTGTTCTAAGGCGTTCTTTTCCCACGAAACAGGTAGAGAAATGATTTGATTACTCTTCTTCGGCTCTTACGAAAACGGTACGACGGGCGTAGGCGTCGAACTCGAAGACCGCGTTCCACCCACTCGAACTGGGTTTGCGGATCTTTTTCAACGGCAGGCGGATGGACAATCGGAAAAATGTCGAAAGTCTCTGCGTTGGCTTGTGGCGATGAGCCAAAAGTGTGGTGCGCGTCCGGCCGGTTGAAGCCAATATTGCTCACAAGGTTCCCCCGAGGCACAGCAACCAGACCCCTGTTTCTCAAAACAGTTAGAGCCCATCGGTATGCCCAGGAGGAAACCGGTTTCGAATCAAACAGATGCCTTCTCCGAGACCGTTCCACAATATCCGGCACCAGTCTGCGGAATTCACGGCTTCGTCGAAAACTGGCCCAATCGGACATGGTGCGGTCGTGATGTCGCCAAGCCCTGCTCCAACTCGCCCAGCCCCAAGGATTGGGGTCGGAAATGAACCCATAGCTGTAAGGCTCGGTAATCGGCAGCTTCAGAGAGTTGTCGCCTGAGATAACCCATACGCGATCGTCATCACGGTATCGGTCAAGAAGCTCGTCGCAGAAATAAAGAAAATCAACGTGGGGCACGCAATCATCTTCGAGGATAACGCCCTCTGAAATGCAAGAAAAAAACCAATCGATAGCATCCGGTGGGCCGTTCACAATCCCGCGGTTCTCTTCCGAATAGAGCTTTTCTACTCTCGCTGGCCAATCGATTTCTCGATCAATGAGAGCCCGAGTTTCAGCAACCTTTCTCGAGTCATCAGGTGCTGATGAGCGCGGCCCATCATTGAAAACAAAGATGTGCGATGGCTGAACAAGGCGAAGCGCACTAATGACCTGTTGTGTGGTGTCAGGCCTATTGAATGTGAGCAGCAAAACAGGACTCTTCATTGCCGCAAGCTTTTCCGCTTTTGCCACGAACCCTACCTTCGCCACTCGTATTTCACTCGTATGCGGTCAGCGCCAATAGTAACCCAAGCTCAAACCGGAGGAGCCCTATCCGTCTAGAGAACCCCTCGGCGCTGTTTATGGGGCAATGGGCCGTCTGAACCCAGAGCAAAGCATTCCTTCTAGAAAATTCTCAGCTGCCCAACTCGGGACGAGCCCGCTTGGAGTCAACCGTCAGTGAAGCACCTACTGGTTCTGTAGTTTGACGGGGGGCACAAAAATCAAAGTGTAAAGTCATTCGGGCGCCACGCAGATAAAATGATGCACAGCTCTCCAATCACATTCTGCGCTTCAACCGCCCTCGGGCCATGTTTGCCTGAAACGAATCCAAGAAGGAACTATGCGAGAAAGAACAGATGGATCGGGAAGGACTCATCGGTCTTTCCGCTCTCGATTGACGGCACCTTTCGTCGCCGTCCTGCTGGCGATTCTGGTCGGTGCGGGAAATATCTTATCCAACCCGGACAATGACTCATGGTTTGTAAGTCGGATGGAGTTCAATCCCACGGACTACTTGGAAAGCCGGCACGGAGTGAAATTCCGGGCAAATTTTGCTCCAGTCTTGTTCATGGACAAGCTTGGGGCTACAGAGTATTTGTGTGTAGCTGCGGACAGTATCTATTACCCCTACCTGACGGGACACCAGGAGCTAACAGGGATCGGCGTTGATTCATCATGCTCTCCCCTGGATTTCACCGACCGGCCTGCCGACAGCCTCCATCCGAAACTCATCACCGCTCCGGTGGCGAGAAGCTACCTATATTTCGCCTACGTACCAGGCTTCGAACCCAAAGAAAAGTCAGCGATTCTGGTTGAAGCACACGGGGGGGTTTCCGTCTTGGTCAACCTTGACACTCTGCGACACCTCGGCATAGATGCTGAGGTGTCATCATGAGTGGAGAGACTGCTGGCGCTATCCTCGACAGCGCCTACCTAATCACTCTGTGGTTTCCGGGTATTCTCCTGGCGCGGGCTCTGGGGCTAAAGCATATTTGGGCCTCTCTTACGGTCGGATTTCTTTTCTCGACCGTGACCGTCGTGGCTCTCTTTCATCTGACCGCCCTATTTGATGCCACCAACACATGGTGGATGGTGTCCAAGGTGGTGCTTCTTATCCTTCTTGTCCTTACTGCAGCGATAGTTCTCGCGAAAAGAGATTCTGCAGCCTTCGTTTCCCTAGGAATTGCTTTCGCCATTTCCGCCGTGGCCGTCGTGGCAAGGAATATTCTGCGGCTAGATGGCAACTTCCGCGGTCCAGACCAATTTCTGGTGGGCTGGATTTCTTCACTAGCCCAATCAGGCCACGACCCCTCCTTTTTTGGAGGATCGAATTACGTCAAAAGAGGGTTTGCTGTTCCTCTGCTTTTGGCTCAAGGACGGGAGGGACAATTACTCCTCTCCGTGACTATCGTCATCCTCGTCCTTGTTCTCATTTCCACCTTCCTGCTGGCATCTTCTATCGGAACACGGTGGAATAGCCTGGGCATAAGTCTTGGAGTCGCATTCGTTATCGTCTGGATCACGATGCCCATCGTCTGGGGGATGGCTTTTTTCCTCAACGGACATGCTCTGATGGCCCTGGCCGTCGCCTCTCTCGCAGCCCAAGTGGTGGGCAAAGATTCGTCGATTCAACGGACACGCCTCGAGCTGCTCATCATATTTGCCGCCGGTTTCACACTTGCCTCAACCAGACCAGAGGGCGTTGCTCTTGCTCTCATCCTTTCTTTTCCCTTGTTCGTCCGACCAGTCGCCGAGACAAGGAAGAGGACTCTGTGGAGGTTGGCGGCCATGTTGGGGGCGCCAATTGGCTTTGTGACGTGGTTTATGACGGCGAATTTTTTCTCGCTATCGCCCCTTGCCACTCTGTTTGTCGTTGTGGGCGTGATTTTTGCCGTCACTGTCGTATTTTTCGCCGTTTACGCAAGACCCACTTGGCATCATGTGGCGGCAGTAAGTGGAGGAATCGCTCTGGTCGTCGTTGCCGTGATTCAGCTTCTCGGGTCGCCACCCGGGCTTCGAACCTTGACGGTATTTGTCAGTAACTCTTTTTTGGGGGCTGGGCAATGGGGGCTTGCACCCTGGCTGTTCGCTGGCGTAATGATTCTCCACACCATCATCAAGGTTGACAAAAGGGTGACGCGTCTCGTCGAACTAACAGCCTTCGCCGTGATATTCACCGTCGCGGTAAAAATCGTGGACGGCCTGGTAATTATCGGCGGTGTGCCCGGACTAAGTCTGGGCTGGTTTGACTCTGTCAACCGGTCTTTTTTTCACCTGATTGCCCTTCCTTCAGCTCTTTTCCTAAACCTAGGAATGCTCAGTACGCGTCGGCGGTCCTAATCCTCCGACTGCACCACACCACGGGTGTTTTTCTGTATCGTCCCAATCTATTGTGAGGGCTTGATTCGAGAAGAAAGTAGCGATATTTGTTCAAGCCTCTCTTCGTTTGACTGCCCATGGTCCCGACTAAACCGCTCTAACCAACTCCCGTCAAAGAAATCTCCGTCCCAGAAGGGTCGGTGGAGATCAGACATACCTATGTGAGGGCAAATCTCCGAATCGACAAAGCCGTAATAGTCTGCAGGTCCATAGGAAAAATCAAAAAGCTGGAACACCCTGATGCCTTTTGCCAGGAGGTCGATGCACACCGAGGAATTCCCAACAATAGCGATGTGGTCGACCGGTCGGCTCCTGGAATACACTTCCTCCTCCGAAACCCAGGGCGGCCTTGAATTTTCGAGATCAAAAGCTGGATGGAAGCTCACCAAAACTTTCGACACTTCAGGGTTTTGTTTCAGCGATGACACCACCGATTCCGTAATTGATTCATCGAAATACACGGACAGGTGGACCACGACGCACACCGGTTTCCGAGGTGAAGTAAGCGCCAGCTCCGGTGTAAATGCAACTTCCCCCTCTCTGCGAATCACATATGTTTTTGTCGTCGACTCTCCTCTGCTCTCATAGATCCGAACAGAGCGGTGATTCCGGAGTACAGCAATGTCAAATGCCAGGGGAGGAAAACGGTTTGTCACTTCAGCGTGTTGGACATACACCGTCTTGCATCCAAAAATTTTTGCCACAGCCAGACATGCGGTTGCATGAGGAGAATGGTCATTTGAAAAAATGACGTACTGAGGCGTGTGGGGACTTTCAGTAAAGGCCAAGAAGAACTGCACAAAATTCGTCACATATAGTCGCAAAGTCTTTGTAGCGAGCCGGCCTCCCTTCAACCTTGGGATGTAGAGGGTTGCAATCACGAAACAAAGGAGGACAACCATCTTCTTGCTAAACCCAACATTCAGTTCCGTTCTGTCACCAAAACTTATGTTTGCCTGTCGATGATAGGTCTCAAGACCGGGGAACCCATCAATGGTCTCCCCCAGAAAGCGAAACTCTCGCTCATTATTGGCGGTTGAGCCACAAAAAACTGTTGCTGTCGAGGGCAGGCCACGGACGCTCCAGGTGCCCCCAAAATATCCTGACCAGAGAGTCTTTGCCCGGCGTTGCCAAGCCAGCAGGCCACGAACAAGCGGGGCTGCGGAATAAACATGGGCGGCAGGAACCGAAGGGTCGCGTTGCCCGTAACCAATGACAATCATTGACCGACCTAGGCCAAAGACAAACCTTCGAACAATATCGAACTGAACCGTACTGGGTTTTATAGAGACCCCAGAGTTGTGTTTTCTGCCAGGGCTGTTGCCTGAAGGTTTTCAGCATAGAAGGCTTCCTCGAACTCTGCGGGCGGGACGTCGCCGATGAAGC
>SKHB01000107.1 GCA_007117135.1 Microbacteriaceae bacterium
TAACCGGAACATTTACCGGAATTGATATGAAAACCCTAAAAAGCACTCCTCGCCGAGGTTTAACCCCAGTCGCAGGTAAACCTGGCAAGAGCCGAGGTTACGCGGGCATGAGCAGACAGCTATTTCGGCAAACCATGATTGCGGCGGCGATATCGGCTGTGATGAAAAAAGGCACGCAATCGACTGCTCATAAAGCCAAACCCGTTTTGATTGGAGGTCCCCTACGGATTCGTCAAACGTCCCTATCGATGGCAGTTGGGTTTGCGGTGTTGGTCATGGCCGCGCCGCAAGTGAGCGCTTTTGGGAACTCATATGTTTTGGGGCGCATGGATAACTACAACTGGTCTGAAATCGAGACGTATGGTTCGTTTACCCAAACTTGGTCTGTAGACGTCAGTCCGCTAGCAGCCAAGGACGCTGTCATTGCTCAGCCAGCTGATTACAGATCGATATTGATTTTAGAGGCCCCATTACTAGACGACGAAAGGAATATCGCTAGTACGGCCATTCGACTAGACCCTGCTGAGTCCGGCGCCAATTACTCACTCTCTACTTTTAAGAATTACGCCAATAGTCCCAGCACCTTCCCCGATTCGACTGATTGGTATCTTCATAATTATGGTCCCGGCATTTATCAGGTCCATCTGATGGGTTCGAGCGAATATCTGGATGTAGGGACTGTAGACTTTCACCCGAGCGATGCGTCCGGTCAGACATTCTGGCTTGATGCTTATGGTTGGGAGAGTGGATACATATATCTCGAGCAAAAAAAGACTGGTCAATACGGGTGGGGTCATGTGCCAGGTGTTCTCACGGTAACCAGCAGTGGTTTGGGCCTGACAGACAGCTTTCCTACCGAAGTGACAGGGCAAATGGGGAGGGGCGGTGATGTGCGCGTAGCTATGATCGTGACACCTGATCCTGGGCTAACGCCGCAAATAAATATAAACGGGCGGGTGGGGTATTTTGAGCATTCGGCGGTTCCTAGTGTGATGTCAACGTCTTTACCTTGGACCGCTGCGGGCGCCGCTATCAGTGCGACATCGAATGGTGGTGTCGGAGGTACGTATAGTTGCGGGCGCAATCCGGTGTGGACACAGTTAAGCCAGTGTCGTCATTCGAACAATTTAATTTTTGCTTTGCCAGGCGATGGTGGTGACGTATTTGTACATTTGGTCAGTGGCGACGACAAGCCGTTTGAGATCAATATCGGTGCTCATACAGGGCTTCAGGCCGGTGCATCGGCTCCCTTTGTGGCGATCAACGCGGTCTCAAGGGGTGGGGGGTTTATGTACACGTCCCTGTTAAGCGACGTTAATTCAGCCACGTACGATGACCAAATCCCTCTTATCGAAGGCACGCCAGGTACCGGTTATGGCGGCAATGTTGAGGTAAAGCTTGAGTCGACAAGAATTGCGACCTCAATGCCGAGCGGTCAGACTCCTTACATAATCGGTGTTGTGGCGGCAAGTGTTGGTGGTTCAGCACAAAGCTACCCCTTTGATACTACCCACTCCAACGGGGGGGTGCCACCGGGTCTCGGTGGCGACGTCACCGTTTACATGGATGGTGCGAGCAGTATTTTGCTGCCGTCGAATAACTCGATCGGTGTCATCGCGACGAGTACGGGCGATCAAACCATCCTAGCGGCTGGAGAACAAAGAATAGCGGCGTCATATAAAGACGACTTTCGAGTAGGGTCGGTTCATGTCGACATCGACAAAGGCGCCCAGATTCTGGTGGGGTATAAGGATTTCGATCAGAGCCAAGCGAAATCGGGCGATACGAATATTGGTATCTTGGCAAATGCATCGAGCAATTGGGGGCGTGAACTTTTTACCGGCGTTGACTTGGCCCACACCATACCCGGTATCGTGGGTAATGTAGAAGTGACCAATCTGGGTGACATCACCGTTTACGGTCCCAATGCCGTTGGCGTGTTGGCCCAGTCAGTGGGCGGCGTTTCCATCAGCTCGCCAAGCGCCAGTGCGTCGTCGAGCGACAAATCGCCCGCGAACCCTGTCGGCGATAGTCAATCCTCTGATATCAACCTAATAGCGACAGGAGATCCGGGCGGTGATGGTGGCTCAGTCACCTACAAGAGCACCTACACCTATAGCGATGGCACCACTTCAACCGGCGGTTCAATCACAGTCGAGGGTGACGGCGCATCTGGTCTGCTGCTGCAATCGATTGGTGGTGGTGGTGGCGCTGGCGGTGACTCAACCGGTTTGTTTGTGGCGGTCGGTGGCGCTGGTGGGCGTGGTGGCCACGGCGGCGCGCTGACCGCCACATTGGCTTCCCACTCAATCACCAGCAACGGAGACTTTGCCAAAGGTGTTGTTGGCCAGAGTATTGGTGGTGGCGGAGGCAATGGTGGTTATGCGAAGTCTTTCGGGTTCATGTGGGATGTTGGCATCGGTGGTTCCGGCGGTGGCGGTGGTGATGGCGGTGAGGTAACCCTGAGTGCTTCTGATTCCACGGTGAGCACGACTGGCCAACACGCCTATGGGATTGCATTTCAATCCATCGGTGGCGGTGGGGGAACTGGCGGGGCCGCGCAGTCAGTTGCCGGTGGCGTGGGTATCACGGTGTCAGTTGCCACCGGTGGTTCAGGCGGCTCGGGTGGTGCCGGTGGGCCCTTGACCGTGAGCGTTGATAACAAGTCCCGTGTGGTCACCAATGGTCTGGACGCGCACGGGATATTGTTGCAATCCATTTCCGGGGGCGGCGGTGCGGGTGGCAGCGCATCGGGTGCCTCGTATAACGTTGGACAGATTCCCGAGGTGCCAGCCAAGATCACGTTTACCGCAGCGGTTGGTGGTTCAGGCGGCTCCGCGCATGATGCAGGCAAGCTTACCGTGATCAACGACGGTAGTGTGGCAACGTCGGGCGCGGGCTCTCATGGGTTGGTCCTACAGTCAATTGGCGGCGGCGGCGGTCATGGGGCTGACTCCAGCGCTGCCTCAAACTCCTGGGGCGATCTTGGGCAGAACCCTAGTTTGCAATTCACCGCTTCAGTCGGGGTCGGTGGCTATGGCGGTGCTGCCGGCTCAGGTGGTGTCATCGACCTGACAAGTACGGGCACCATTTCAACGGCGGGACATCATTCCATCGGCCTGCTGGCGCATTCCATTGGTGGTGGAGGTGGCACGGGCAGTGTGGGTAATGCGTACAGTACGTCACGGTGGGTGGGTAACAATAAAGGTGACAAACAAGCTGCTACGACTTCGGTGACTATGAATCTAGGCGCTGGAGGCAAAGGGGGTGCTGCGGGTCACGGAGGCGACGTTGACGTTACGATCAATCGAAAAAATGGTCTTGGATTTACGACTGTGGGGTCAGGGTCTAGCGGCATCGTGATTCAATCGATTGGCGGCGGCGGCGGTGTGGCCGGCGATGCTGGCACGCAGGCCATTAATGGTGGCACCGTTGAATCGAGCGTGCAACTTGGTGGTCGCGGTGGTGATGGTGGTGATGGTGGTGCAGTGACCGTCAAATTTGAAGGAACCATACAAACGGGTGCAGTGACTTTGTTGCAGTACAAGGATGATGATGGTTCCGTTAAACAGTCATCGCCTGTCACCATAGGTGGCAGCAGCCACGGCATCGTTGCGCAATCCATTGGTGGCGGTGGTGGTATCGGTGGCAATGCTGACCCATCGACGGCGTTGGTGCCCACATTGACTAAAGACATCGTGACCTGGCAATACGACCCAAAGACCTTTGACCCCAAGAAAATCGATCCCAAGCAAATCAAAACCAAGATTATGAACATCCAAGATGGGATTGTGTTTTGGGCCAAGCGCGTGGTTGAAGACAAGGACAAATGGCCGAAGTTCGATGTTTCCTACACGGCGAATGTTTCACTCGGGGGCGCCGGGGGCAAAGGCGGTCATGGTAGCGATGTCAATGTGGACATCACTGACCAGAGTGACATCACAACTTACGGGCATCATTCGTATGCCATCATGGCGCAATCGATTGGCGGCGGAGGTGGCGTTGCTGGCACGGCATCGGCTAACTCGCTTGTCTCGGGCGATGTAAAGGCCAGTAAGCTTGGTCAAAAGATTAGTGCTGGTATGTCAGTGAATGTGGGTGGTTCAGGTGGTGCGTCTGGTGATGGGGGCGAAGTCAATATCAACATTAACAACCCTCGTTCAAGCGATTTCAACGTTCCCAATAACCCGCTCAATGGCAACTACCTGCGAACGGGCGGCTACGCCTCTCATGTGGTGTTTGCCCAGTCCGTTGGTGGTGGCGGTGGTGTTGGTCACGAGGGTTCAATTATTGGGATAACGGCATTGCCGGGTGTGAAGAACCCTGGTGTTTCGCTGGGCAGCGCCAACACGGGTGCTATCTCGGCAGGCGACGGTGGCGTAGTTACCGTCGGTAAAGATCGCTATGTCACTGGTTGGATCGAATCGGCTGGTGATGCCTCGAGTCTGATATTCGCTCAATCGGTTGGCGGTGGTGGCGGCACGATCAGCATGGGGTGTTCGACCAACGGTGGCGGTGGAACTAGCGCAATCAAGCAATCCGTTTGCTTCACTGATGCAACCTTTGAATCGGACACCACCGACACGACGACGTTTTCTGCCGGGGCCTTCATTAATGATCTGTTTCAGAAAGATATTCAGGTGAACTCCGCTGGTGGTTCCGGCGGTGATGTTATTGTTAATCTCGGCGATTCGCACTTGCAGACGACCGGTGATCGAGCGATTGCCATTGTGGCTCAATCGATTGGCGGTGGTGGTGGTTACATTTCGGCTGATGCGCGCAACGTCGGTCACATTTCACCTGATACGACGGTTGATACCAGTCTTGTTGCGATCGGCGGTGACGTCACTGTTTCGATTGACGGCTCACAAGGTGGATCTAACGGTGCATCTATCACCACCTCGGGACGTGGTGCCTGGGGGGTTTTTGCACAGTCAGTGGGCGGCAGTGGTGGCTTATTCGGTGATACTGCCCTTGATATCTTCTCAGTTCCCATATATCCTAATCTCTTAACAGATCGTGATGTATGGATGGTTGAGAGCGGTTACGTAAGCGTCGACTTAAAGAACGCAAGTATCAAGACTTCAGGAGTAAACGCCCACGGTATTGTTGTGCAGTCTTGGGCTGGCAATGGAAGTTCAGGAGGCGTGTTCGCAGGGTCTGGTGGCAGCCAAAAGGCGACCCTCGTGATGGGGTCCGAACAAGATACACAAAACGCAGAATGGGGGGGTGCGGCTAGCGTCACTATTGATAAGCGAAGCAGCGTAAGGGCTTTAGGCAATGGGTCAATCGGGTTGCTCATACAGGCGGCTGGCGTCGATGTTGATATTGCGGGCTCGGTCTACGGTGGTGCGACATACAAAGGTGTGGCGGTCATGATTTCAGCCCTTGATGGGCCTGGCGTTACTAGTAGCCTTAACGTGTATGCCACAGGAAGCTTAAACACTGTTGGTGGTGTGCAAAGTGGTTATGCCATTATGACCAACGGCGTCGAGACCAACGTGACCAATGCTGGTACTATCACGGGAAGCGTAGATCTTGGGCCGAATCCGGGTGTCTTTACAAATAACGGCGTGCTAAACAAAGGTGCCATATACAAAGTTGGCAACAACAGCCTGCATAACTACGGCACGATCAACATTGGCGATGAAGATTCGGTGAGCACCACCAACCTCGAAGGCCGGATTGTGCAGTACGACGGTGGGCGATTGAATGTCACGATCGATGCGCTCGGTGAGCAAACCCATGACCGACTGATCGTCGATGGCACGGCGGTGCTGGGTGGATCTTTTGAGAAACGCGCCA
>SKHB01000010.1 GCA_007117135.1 Microbacteriaceae bacterium
CGAGTTTGGGGGCGTGGGTACCTAGGAACATCACTCCCCCTTTCTCCGGCCCGATCAGGTATTCACCACTTTACTCCACTTTCCTCCAATTTTCTCCATTTTAGATACTTTTTTTTCTTTTCTTCTCCACTCGCTCCCCCAGAGACCGAAAGTTCTCACGCGGGAAAGGGTCGCTCCGGGGCCCTCAGTCGGCAAGGATTCTCATCTTGATCGTGCGGAGAGCTTTTCGACGTCGTTTAGATTGGTCCGACGTGGTCTGCCTCTGCGGTCGGGTGAAGAATGGAACCCCGTCGGGTACGAAACCGTCATTGGGAGCGTGAGGCGCAGGTGGCGCTGGCTACGAACGTGACGAGGGGGGCTGCAGGTCGCTAGGGTTGCGCCCCCGACAAACCATCAACCGTCCTCGAAAAGCCAGCTTTCTTTCCGAGTCTCGAAGTTCAACGACGCGCCGGTAATTTTTGCGAAAAGGCTATCCCGGCAGAAAACCGCATTACTATCAATTGACCAAGTTTTTCTCACTACCCGCCGGCGCGTTTGCCTGGACACTTGCGTTGGCCAGATAGCGTCCGTCACAATCTAGAAATCCAAGGAGTGAAGGTTCATGATCACAAAGGCACCTCGCTACGCGCAGATAATCACCTTTGGCGTTCCCCTCGCCCTCGCGCTACTGACTCTTCTGCTCCTCGCCATTCCAGCGACTCGGAATGCGGGGACAAGCATGGCCGCAATCGCAGTGGCCAGCTGGGGGGCTCTGGTCGCTATCGTGCTCAACGCTGTCTTATCTCAGGTGGCAGGAGTGATTGCCCAACGGAAGGGCCGCAACTTTGCGGCTTTCTATTTCCCGGGGCTGCTCATTGGATTTCTGATTCCTCTGATTATTTCTCTGGCGGTGAAGAAGAAATCCTAAGCAAGCTGTCTAGGGTGTGAAACCGGCATCTGCGTAACTGTGCTCCAGGCTGTTATCAGAATCAGTGGCTACTGTCGACGAGCTTACCCGTCACGTGGGCGCCCTCGTGCATCGTTCGCTGGCTGGATCATGTCACGCCTGCGGTCGTCTCTTGACGTAGCGATTAAGGGTGCCTTGAACTACCCCGTGTTGCCGGACTGTCGGCGGTCCCAGCGATCGTTGAGCTGGTCCATCAGGGATCCTTTGCCGGCCGGGGACGTCTTTCCACCAGATGAGGTCTGCCCCAGAGGCTTGCCCGGGATAGCAACGGCAACCATGACGCCGGCGAACAAGACAACAAATCCAATGACACCGAGGACGGTGATGTTCATCCCCACACCGGTCAGCATGACACCCAAACCAACAGCGCCAAGAACAACACCGGAGGCGATGGCCGTGTAGTTGGGGGCGCGACGCCCCATTCCGGCGGTCGACACCACATCAGCCTCGTTCTGGTACAGGCTGCGCTCCATTTCATCGAGCAACCGCTGCTCGTGTTCTGATAACGGCATGAGACCTCCGGATCGAGAGAACAATATTCCTCACTGAGAGTGTAGAGCGAAACCCTGAGGATAGGCTAGACGAGTGCCGGAACAGATTCGATTCTCAGACGTTATTGACACCAGACTGCGTGACTTTTTCCGCGAGACACAGGTTGACGTCAAAAGGATTTCCGACGACCTTGTGCCGCTGGTCGAGTATTCAGAAAAATTCTTGACCGGAGGGAAACGGTTCCGCGCCCGTTTCTGTTTTTGGGGGTGGCGGGCCATCGCAGGTCTTGGCGACGAGGATGGTGGCGCCCACACTGATCACCCCATTTTCGACCTTGCCTCGACACTGGAGATTTTTCACGCTGCAGCCCTCGTGCACGACGACATTATGGACAATTCGGATACCCGACGCGGTGAGCCGGCCGCTCACCGGTGGTTCCAATCACGCCACGCAGACCACGACTTCGCTGGGGACTCCCACCACTACGGTGTGTCCACGGCGCTCCTGGTCGGAGACTTGTTGCTCGCCTGGTCAGACGAAATGCTCCAGCGAGCACTCGCCAACACGCCTTCGGCAGACGCGAGAGCACTGACCAGACGCGAATACCAGAAAATGAGGTCTGAGGTGACTCTGGGGCAATACTTAGATATCCACGAGGAAGCAGCCTGGCGACACACCTCTGAAACTTCACGGTTTGACCGCGCGATGCGAGTCATCACTTACAAATCCGCGAAATACAGCATGGAAGCTCCCCTCAGACTGGGTGGGTCGCTCGCGTCCGCCACGCCGCAGCAGCTAGACCAACTCTCCGCCTTCGGTTTACCGCTGGGAATCGCGTTCCAACTGCGCGACGACATGCTGGGGGTTTTTGGCGATCCGGAGGTCACCGGTAAGCCGTCTGGGGATGACCTGCGTGAGGGTAAGCGCACCGTGTTGATTGCACTGGCAGAGCAAGAAATGTCTCCCGGCGCGATGTCGGTGTTTACCGACTTGTTGGGCGACCCGGACCTCACCGACGATCAGATCGCCATTATGCAAACCACTCTTCACGATACGGGTGCTGTGGAGAAGGTGGAACAGATTATTTCCGAGTCGGTCGCCACATCCCTCGACGCTCTCGAACGCGTCACAATAGCGCCGGAAGCGCGAAGCGAATTGGCACGATTGGCTGAAGCCGCCACGAAACGCCTGGCCTAAAGCGCAAGGGACTGCGCGAGCCGCCGCACTTCCCGTTTGCGCCCCTGGGCGATCGCCTCGATAGGGCTCGTCCCGAGAGAACCGTCTAGTCGGAGAAACCAGTCGAAGGCCTCTTCGTCACTAAAGCCCCCATCGATGAGCAACGTGGCAGTGCCTCGAAGCTCCCCCATGACGCCCTCGGCGAGAAAGATGTCGGGGACCTGGAAAACACCATCAATACGTTTGGACAAGAGGGTTCGCTCGTGAACGAGCTGTCTCACTTTTCCGGGAGAAACGCCGAGCCGGTCGGCAACTTGGGAATAATCCAACCACGAAACAGAATCAGGAACCACGACGTTAAGCCTGCCACGAGTTGAGCACGGGGGGAAGAGGCCGACAACGCCTTGTTGTCGTGGCTGCGAGCTAAAAATATAACGTTCGCCACACTGGTCACGGTAATTGACAACAGTAACAGTGTGTGGCACCGTAGAAGAGTGACAGCGCGCCCCGGTGCGCCCTGCCCTGAAAGTGTGGAAAGGACCATTGAGCATGAGTTCACACGGCAGCTCAGGCCCCGACCTGGGTCGACCCTGGCAGGACCCCGCACTCTACCGGGGCTGGCCAGACACCACCACCAAAGAGGCACAAGTCTTCTCCGGACTGTCGCCCCGTGACCATACTGCCGAGAGGCTCGCGTCGTGCACCGAGTCGAGCGCGGGGGCCACGGTCAAAAATTCTTTATTCACTGGCCTTCCCATTCTCATGACGGGCACACTCACCGCTGGGGTTGCCGCGACCGGTGCCTTCCCCGCGCCTGAAGCTCACGCCGCGCCGGCTCCCCAAGCGTCTGAAAACGCCAGCCTGCTCGGCTTCGTACAGGACGTTGCCGAGCATTTGCACAATGCCCTTCACCCCGTCACCCACGCCGTGATGGGGACAGTTGCACCTCATATCCCCGACACCTACACGGTGCAAGACGGGGACACGGTCGACTCTATTGCCCAGACGTTTGGACTCCCCCCGGCAGCCGTTCTTGCGCTCAACGGGCTTCACGTCAACTCGGCCCTCCACGAAGGTCAAGTTCTCAAACTCACCACAGCTCCAACAAAGCAACGCGCACAAGCGCCGCCCCGCGTGGGACTGTCGCAGTATGTGATTCAGTCGGGTGACACCTTGGCCTCTGTTGCAATGCGCTTCGGGATTTCCGAAACATCTTTGAAGGAAGCAAACGAATTGTTCGACGCATCTCCGCTGACCGCCGGTGACATTTTGCGCATACCCGGGACCCGTCAAATCACAGCTCCCCGAGCAATCCCTGCCCTCCAAGAAGCCCAAGCCCAATCCCAATCGCGCGTCGTGTGGGCAAACCTTGAGTCCGACGCCAGCCCAGCGTCAGGAAGCCAACCGAGTGCTCAATTAGCTTCGGTTGCCGAAGAAGACACCAGCGTGAACACCGCCACTTCCACCACCACCGCAGAAAGCGTCGACCCTCTGGCTGTTGACGTTCCGGAAGCCCCCAAGCTCCGCGTGGTTAAGCCGCCTCCGCCGCCTCCGCCGCCTCCGCCGGCTGCCGCCCCCGCCGCACCACGGGCGTCATCGTCGAGTTCCTCATCATCTGGTTCGTCATCGTCAGGTTCGTCGAACTCCCCCGCAGCCTCGACCCCGGCACCTGCACCCAGGCGACCAGCCACGGGTAACGTTGTGCAACTGCGCAACGATAGCCAGCGCGAACACGCCCGCACGGTGATTCGCGTGGGGCGACAACTCGGAGTCTCCGACTACGGGATCGTCATTGCTCTCGCAACAGCAATGCAAGAATCGTCGTTTCGGAACATTACTCGTGCTGTCGATCATGATTCGCTCGGTCTGTTCCAACAGCGTCCCGCCTGGTGGGGAACGCCGGAGCAATTGACCGACCCTGTGTACGCCACCACCGCGTTCTTCAAAGGCGCCCGAGGCACAAACGGGGGATGGTCTCGCGGCCTCCTGGGAATCAGCGGCTGGGAAAACATGGAGCTCACCGTTGCCGCCCAGCGTGTTCAGCGGTCCGCCCACCCTGATTTGTATGCAAAATGGGAAGCAAGTGCTTGGGCGTGGTTGGCAGAACTTGGCTAGCCGAGGTGTGGTGTGACTGCTAAATACCCTCGAACGACCGTACAATCCGTAGTGTGAGCACACCCCCCTCGGATTCCCTGGTCGGTCACGTCATTGACCGGCGATATTTTGTTGAAGACAAAATTGCCCGGGGCGGCATGGCCACGGTGTACCGGGCTTTGGACTACCGGTTAGAGCGGCCGGTCGCCATCAAAGTCATGCACCCCCATTTGGCAGCCGATGAGGGCTTCACCAAGCGGTTCATCCAAGAGGCAAGACAGTCTGCCCGGCTCGCCCACCCAAACATCGTGAACGTGTTTGACCAGGGTCAAGACGGCGAATACACCTACATTGTGATGGAGTATCTGCCAGGAATTACTCTGAGACAGCTTTTGAAGGACTTCTCCACCCTGACCTGGGAACAAACACTCGACGTTGTCAAGGCTGTTCTCAACGGTCTTGACGCCGCGCATACAGCCGGAATTGTTCACCGAGACGTCAAACCGGAAAACGTTTTGCTGGCTGACGATGGTCGAATCAAAATTGCTGACTTTGGGCTAGCTAGAGCCGCCTCCCACAACACCCAAACCGGCCAGGCTTTACTCGGAACCGTCGCCTACCTGTCCCCCGAACTAGTGACCGGCTCGCCGGCCGATGTTCGCAGTGACATTTATGGCTTGGGCATCATGATGTACGAAATGCTCACCGGTGAACAACCGTTCACCGGTGACGAAGCGGTTGCGATTGCGTACCAACACGCCAACGCAAGTGTGCCGATTCCCAGCGAGAAGAATTCTTCCGTTCCCCAGGAACTCGATGACATTGTCCGCTGGTGCACGGAGAGGGATCCCGCAGACCGCCCCTCACACGCAAGAGCGTTGCTGGAAAATGTTGTCAACATTGAGCGAGGCATCAGACGCCGGCTCGCGTCTGAGCCAACAAACCGCGCCATGTCGCCTGCTCCCCCCGCAGACCCCACCAGAACTCGGGTAATGACCCCGCAGGGCTCACCAGACGACCAGGTGACGGAGGTCTTGAACCCCGCAGAACAGGTATTTGCCGGACTAGACATGCCGGACTACGCAGAAGACCCACACTCGACACCGTCGGTCAAAAAGTCAGCAACGACAACCGATGAAAAGAACGCGCCGAAGAAGCCGTGGGCGTTGATCATCACGGGAATTGTTGTCGCCATCGCAGCTTTTGTCGGCGGAGCGCTGCTGTGGATGGCGCAGCAACCCGCAGAACCCGACCTCGCAGTAATCGACGACGTTCGAGGCCTCGAAGTGTCCGTTGCCACCTCTCAACTCCTCACCCAAGGCTTCACCGTGTCGTCGACTATCGCCGAACAATACGACGAAGAGATTGCTGAAGGCCTTGTGGTGGGAACAGACCCAGAAGCCGGGGTGGAAATTGAAGTGGGCAGCGAAGTCGGATTGATTGTGTCCCTCGGGCCGTCGCCGATCGGAATGCCGGCGATCATTGGCCTCAACCTTGACAACGCGACAGCCCTGTTAGAAGAGCGAGGCTTTGTGGTGGGCGAGATAGATCGAGAGTTCTCCCGTGTCCAACCAGAAAACCAAGTACTTCAAGCGAGCGACGAAGCGGGAATTCCCGTGGGACCCGGAACCGAACTGGCCGTCGGCACCGTCATTAACCTCCTGGTGAGCGCTGGGGAAATCCCGGATGTGACCGGACAGACTCTCGAGCAAGCTCGAGCGGCACTTGACGCTGTCGGACTCGTTGGTCTTCCCACAGGCGACGGCGCTTTTTCTGACACTGTGCCACTGGGGTCTGTCATCCGCATGGATGTTCCAGCCGACCAGGTGGTGAAGCCGGGCGACAACATCGCCCTCACCGTGTCACGAGGCCCCGAGCTTGTCACCATCCCTTCGGTGTTGGGTCAAAATGTGGCCATTGCGCGCAACACCCTCGAAGAGTTGGGGTTCGTTGTGCGGGTTCGGCCCCAAGCTCAAGAAGGCGTTGAACCGACCGAAGAACTCTCCATCGTCACTGCCGTTGAACCGTCTGTTGGCCAACAAGTGCCACGAGGCACCGAAGTGATTTTACGCAGTGTCGTTTTGGTCGAGGGACCCTAGCTGATTCGAGCGAGCTCTTCCGCGGCCAAAAAGGCAAGCTCCAACGACTGTTGGTGGTTGAGTCTGGGGTCGCACAAGGACTCGTAGCGGGTCTCCAAACCCAACTCGTCAATAGCCTGCGATCCCCCCAAACACTCGGTCACGTCATCACCGGTGAGTTCGATGTGAATCCCCCCGGGGTGGGTTCCAGCCTCACGGTGAGCAGCAAAGAAGCCTTTGACTTCCTCCACCACGTCGTCAAAGCGTCGGGTTTTATATCCAGTTTGGGTGGTAATGCCGTTTCCGTGCATCGGATCGGTAATCCAAATGGGAGTCAGTTCAAGTTTCTGAGAGGCTTCGAGAAGCCCCGGAAGGACGTCACCAATTTTCCCCGCCCCCATTCGAGTGATGAATGTGAGACGCCCAGGCGTGCGGTCGGCGTCCAGCTTGTCGGCCAAAGCCTCCATATCAGCCGGCGTGGTGGACGGTCCAAGCTTCACCCCAATGGGGTTCTGAACACGCGAGAAGAAATCTACGTGAGCTCCGTCAAGGTCCCTCGTCCGCTCCCCCACCCAAATAAAATGTGCAGACGTGTCGTAGGGAAGCCCTGTCCGGGAATCGATTCGCGTCATGGCCCGCTCGTAATCCATCAACAGGCCCTCGTGGGCGGCATAAAAATCGACACGCTTCAGCTCGTCGAAATCAGCACCCGCTGCTTCCATGAAGCGAACAGCGCGGTCAATTTCCCGGGCAAGACCCTCGTAGCGACGGTTCGCTGGGTTTTGGGCAAAGCCACGATTCCAACTGTGAACCATGCGAAGGTCAGCGAAACCGCCCTGCGTGAATGCTCGAATGAGGTTCAACGTCGAAGCGGCGGTGTGGTATCCCTCGAGCATACGTCCCGGGTTGTGCGTGCGAGAATCTTCCGTGAAATCAAAGCCGTTCACCATGTCGCCGCGGTAAGCAGGCAGCGTCACCCCGTCACGGGTTTCCATGTCACTCGATCGGGGCTTCGCAAACTGGCCCGCCATGCGGCCCATTTTGACAATCGGCATCGACGCCCCATAAGTCAACACAACAGCCATTTGCAGGATAGTTTTGACGCGGTTTCTGATCTGGTCGGCTGTGGCACCCGCAAAAGTTTCCGCACAATCGCCACCCTGCAAAACGAACGCTTTGCCTTCAGCGACGGCGGCGAGACTGGAACGCAAATTGTCCACCTCACCGGCAAACACGAGAGGCGGGACACGGTGTAATTCCCCAATTACGGCGGCGGCTTTGTCTTTGTCTGGCCACGTCGGTTGCTGCTTCACGGGGAGCGAACGCCAATAGTCGAGGCCCTCCACCACTTCCGGGGTGGGCTCGACGATAGGGAGTGTGGGATCAACCACAGTTGAGGTGTTCATTTGCTCTCCAGATTTACTTCCAACCGCCCCAGTGTAGTGGGGTTGGCTGGATGTGACGGCGCGCGCTAGTTGGCGAGCTGGCTGCGCACACCAGACGCATACACATCGACGTATTCCTGCTGGCTCAACCGATTCATTTCGTAGATGATTTCATCGGTAATCGCTCGAAGCACAAATCGGTCACTATCCATGCCGTGGAAACGGGAAAAATCAAGCGGCTGCCCAACGACCACCCCGACGCGCTTCACCTTGGGCATCTTTGCACCAAGTGGCATCACCTCCCGGGTACCCACCACTGCCGTGGGAATAACGGGAACTTGGGCTTCCAAAACCATCCTTGCCACTCCAGTTCGCCCCCGATACATCCGGCCATCAGGCGACCGTGTGCCCTCAGGGTAGATGCCCAGAAGCCGGCCTTCGGAAATCACCCGAAGACCCGTATTCAGTGACGCTTCGGATGCTTTCCCCCCGGTGCGATCAATGGGAAGCTGGCCGGCTGCAGTCATAAACATCCGGATAAAAAAACCTTTCATGCCTTTCCCCGTGAAATAGTCACTCTTCGCCAAAAAAGACATCTGGCGGGGAAGAACCAAAGGCAAAAAAACGGAGTCAACAAACGACACGTGATTGCACACCACAATGGCAGGACCAGACTTGGGAATGTTGGTGGCGCCCTTCACCCAGGGTCTAAACACTGTCCGCAGAAGAGGGCCCAGAAGGCCATTCTTTAAAATCCAATAAAAAGCCGCCGTCATCTGTTTTCTCCCGCGACCAGACTACAAGGTTTAAACACGAGGATTACGGGCCAACAGCGCTGCCCCAATACCTCCGGCACGATTACCCAGCGTCGCCCCGAGGACCCGCGGAGTGGCAGGCACCGACACCCCACGGAGACGATCCTCCACCCTGTGGCTGATCATGTCGATCAGGAGACTCCCTGACCGGTCAATAACACCCCCACCAATCACGACTGTGTCCGGGTTTGAAATGGCCCGAAGAGTCAAAATGGCCTGTGCGAGAGCGTCGGCGACGTCGGCGAACACGTCGTCGCGAAGATCACCATTAGCAAAGAGCATGCCGGTGACGTCATCGGGCGTGGCCATCGATGAGCCCGTCAACTCTCGCACCCGGGTCACGATGGCCGTCCCGGAGGCAACCGTTTCCAAACACCCTGATAACCCGCAGCCACATATACGCCCGCTAGGCACAATCGGGATGTGGCCTAATTCTCCGGCGATTCCGTCAGCCCCGACAAGGAGGCGGCCAGATTCCATCACCGCCCCACCGACCCCAGTTCCGAGGGTGATCATGGCCAGGGCGGTGGCTGTTTGACCCGCACCCTGGCGATATTCGCCGTAACAGGCTGCGTTGGCATCGTTTTCGAGCACCACAGATACTCCCAAAGCATCGTCTAACTCCTGAGCAAGATTCCGGTTCGCCCACGAAATATTGGGAGAGAACTGCACAACCCGACGCCGCGGATCCAAGAAGGCTGCCACCGCCACCCCCAGCGGCACCCCCGGCTCCACCCCCAGGCGGCGCGCCTGAGAAACGATTGTCTGGACGAGCATCTCCGGGTCATCCGGTGTTGTGGGGTCCTCTGCGGTGTCGAGGATGTCCCCGTCATCGCCTAAACGGACACCCTTGATTGCGGTGCCGCCCACATCAATTCCGACACTGAACACTCCGTCATCTTATGGCTGCTGCGCCTGGAGGCGACATGGCCGCCGCCGGAGTGTCACACCCGTGTGGGTTGAGTGCTTTTAAACCAGTCGGTGTCACGAATCTGGCGCAATGCGTCCTTTTTGAGATCCGGCTCGAGCCCCTCGACGTAGAGCAGTCCATCGAGGTGGTCGAGCTCGTGTTGTAAAGCTTGGGCAAGGAGCCCCTCGCCGGATACTTCGATTTCCGTGCCATCGAGTTGAAACCCTCGAGCTGTCGCGCGAGGGTATCGCAACCGCGGGAAGGAGAAATCAGGAACAGACAAACACCCCTCGGTCATCGGTTCCGGCTCCCCCGACACGTCCACCATGGTGGGGTTGATCAGGTACCCAATGGCGCCATCGATGTTGTAAACAAAAATTCTGTAACCCACGCCAATCTGGTTGGCGGCGACACCCGCTCGGCCGGGCAACTTGACCGTGTCAATAAGGTCCTCGACGATTACCCTGGCCCGCTCACTCGTCGGCTCTATGGGGTCAGTTGGTGACCGGAGAACAGGGTCACCGAAAAACCGTATAGGCCGCACCGTCACGTCTAGGTTCCTCGACGCTCGACCACACCCTCAACAACAAGGGCGGCTAGCCCTCGCGCTGCTTCACGGGTGACGGGGCTGAGCTTGTCCCAATCAATAACCGACCCGGCGGCCAGCACGGGGTCGTAAGGAATACGAACAACGTCGCGGACTCGGGATGCAAAGTGGGTTTCGATTTCTTCCAACTTCACCACGTTTGTTCCCTGCGTGGCAGTGTTCAGAGCAACAATGGCATTTTTCACCAGGTCAGCGTGACCATTCACTTCCAACCAGGTCAACGTTTCTGACGCCAGCTTCGCTTCGTCAACGCTTCCCCCGGAGACAATCACCAGACCGTCGGCGCGCTCCAGAGTGGGCTTCATGACCGAGTGCACGACGCCCGTTCCACAGTCTGTCAAAACAATGGAGTAATACCGGCCAGCCTGGTCGGCCACCACGTTGTAATCGTCTTCGTCAAAAGCTTCAGACAGTTGGGGGTCGGTGTCGGACGCCAACACGTGAAGACGAGTTTTGTCTTTCGACACTAATTCGGTGAAGTCGGTAAAACCGTGAATACCTGCGACAAGGTTCACCACGTCGCGCACTGTCGCCGGTGTCGACTTGGGAATACGCTCGGCCAACGTTCCCCGGTCAGGGTTTGCGTCGACAGCAATGACACGGTCTTCCCGCGTCCTTGCCAGAGCCATTCCCAACAGCGTTGTAATGGTGGTTTTTCCCACGCCCCCCTTACGAGTGAGGACGGGAACAAAACGGGCTCCAGAGTCGAAGCTGGTCGCAATCCGGCGGTCGAGCGCTTTGCGCTCTCTGGCTTTTCTGGAATCTCCAACGTTTATCAGATGGAACGAGATTTCATAGAGGAAACGCTGCCAAAAACCTTCGGGCCGTTTACTCTTTTTGTCAACACCGAGGAGCCGATCGTCAGTGAGCATGGCGGCGGGCTCAGGAACAGTGCCTTTTTCTCCCCGGCGCTGATAGAGAGTGTCTTGATCGCCCACCGACGTGTCGACGGCAATACTCTCTCGCTCTTGTTCATCTGAATCAAACGCGGACGGATCAACTGTCTCTTCTTCTAAAACCCCGGACTCTTCGTCAACCGTTTCCGCCTCACTGCCGCGAACGGCTTTCTTTCCTTTAGGGGTGTCCGGACTGTCAGACCCAGAAGCCATCTATGTCTCCTCAAGTGGTTGTGCGTCACAAGCGCCTTAACACTGTAGCGCCCAAATAGGCGCTCATTTTCCCCAGAAGCCGTTGCGGGAGGGACGCAGTTACTCCGCTGCGGAAATAATCAACAGTAGGTCCCCTGCTTCCACGGCGCGCGGGCTCGAGATGGCTAACCGTTCGACCGTGCCTGACTGGGTTGCCGTGATGGCTGCTTCCATTTTCATGGCTTCAATTGTCGCGACAACATCTCCGACATTCACCGCATCGCCTGCCTGCACTTTCACTGTGACAACACCTGCAAACGGCGACGCCACATGGTCAAGCCTGTCTGGGTCAGCTTTCTCCGCCGTGGGAATCTCCACAGACACTGACCGGTCTGCAACGGTGACGGGGCGGGTTTGACCATTCAACGTCGCCAGGACAGTGCGCATACCCCTATCGTCAATGTCGCTGATAGCTTCCAGCTCGATATACAGGGTCACTCCTGGCTCAACTTCGACAGTCATTTCCTCGCCCACCGCGAGCCCGTAAAGATAGTCCTTCGTATCAAGGACTGAGAGGTCGCCATAGGCTGCCCGAGCCTCGGTGAAATCTTTCGTGGGGCCGGGGAAAAGGAGCTCATTGAGCATCTCTTGGCGAGCGAGACCAGGAATGGTGAGGGCGTGTTTTTGTTCGTCGGTCAATTCGACGACCTCGGCCAGTCGTTGGCGCCCCGCCATCAACTTGGTGCGGAACGGTTCCGGCCAGCCGCCTGGCGGCGTGCCGAGTTCCCCGGCAAGAAAACCGATGACCGAATCGGGAATGTCATAATTTTGCGGGTTCGCTTCAAAATCGGAAGGGTCAACATCTCCCGAGGCGAGCTGCAGTGCAAGATCTCCGACAACTTTCGAGGAAGGGGTCACCTTTGTTGGGCGGCCAAGTATTCGATTCACTTCCGCATACCAGTCTTCGATAGCTTCAAACCGGTCCTCGAGACCAAGGGCAATAGCCTGTTGCCGAAGGTTGGAGAGCTGACCGCCGGGAATCTCGTGGTGGTACACCCGGCCGGTGGGTCCGGGAAGTCCGGACTCAAACGGGCGATACACCTGACGGACCGCTTCGAAATAGGGTTCGAGAGCCGACACGGCTTCGAGCGACAACCCCGTGTCTCGTTCAGTGAACTCCAGGGCCGCCACAAGAGCGCTGAGTGACGGTTGACTTGTCGTTCCAGAAAGCGGGGCACTAGCCGCGTCGACCGCATCCACTCCGGCGCGAGACGCTGCGAGTAGCGTGGCCAGTTGGCCTCCGGCCGTGTCATGCGTGTGAAGGTGAACAGGCAGGTCACAATCAGCTTTCAGTGCTGTGACGAGCTTCTCAGCAGCTTCAGCGCGCATCAGGCCGGCCATATCTTTGATGGCCAGAATATGTGCCCCCGCGCTAACCGCTTCGCCGGCAAGGCGACGGTAATAATCGAGCGTGTACAAATCTTCTGCCGGGTCAAGCAGATTGCCGCTGTAACACAAACCGACTTCAGCAAGAGCGCGGCCGTCTTCTCGCACCGCGTCGATCGCGGGACGCATTTGCTCAATCGAGTTGAGCGCGTCGAAAATGCGGAAAATATCTATTCCCGTGTCAACAGCTTCCTTCACAAACGCATCTGTCACCTCGGTGGGATACGGGGTGTATCCGACGGTGTTGCGGCCGCGCAGGAGCATTTGAATAGCAATATTGGGAAGCGCTTGGCGCATCGCAGCCAACCGCTCCCACGGGTCTTCACCCAAAAAGCGCAGGGCAACGTCATAGGTTGCCCCGCCCCACGCTTCAACGCTCAACAATTGCGGTGTCATCCGCGAAATGGCAGGCAGAATGTCCACCAGGTCTTTGGTTCTCACTCGGGTGGCCAACAGTGACTGGTGAGCGTCGCGGTAACTGGTATCGGTGACGAGCAACGCTTTCTGCTGTCTCATCCACTGACTAAACCCGTCCGGCCCCATCTCCACCAACCGGTCGCGGGTTCCCGCGACAGGTTCCGTGGACTCATCAAAGTGGGGCATTTTCTCGCGTGGTCGGACCAGGCCAAACCCGTCACCGTGGGGCTGGTTCACGGTGACATCAGCGAGCCACGTCAATAGTTTTGTTCCGCGGTCCTTTGACGGTCGCGGCTCAATCAACCAAGGTCGCTCGTCAATAAACGAGGTGGAAATGTCCCCGCGGACAAAATCTTCATCATCCAAGACGGCCTGCAGGAAAGCGATGTTGGTGTGAACCCCGCGGATCCGAAACTCGGCGAGGCCCCGTTTCGCTCGGCGAACGGCCTGGTCAAAGTCGCGCCCGCGCGTGGTCATTTTCGCGAGCATTGAATCAAAATAGGGAGAAATCTGCGCGCCTTGGTTGACCGTTCCGCCGTCTAATCGAATCCCCGCACCTCCGGGAGAACGGTAAGTGGTGATTTTTCCGGTGTCCGGGCGGAAATCACTGGATGGGTCCTCCGTGGTGATGCGACACTGCATGGCGACGCCGCGGACATGTATCTGATCTTGGCGAAGACCCAGCTCTGCGAGGGTAGTCCCGGCCGCGATCAGCATTTGGGACTGCACCAGGTCAACGTCGGTCACTTCTTCTGTCACCGTGTGTTCGACTTGAATCCGGGGGTTCATCTCAATGAACACGTGCTCACCCGCACGCGGACCGTCAGTGTCTAACAGAAACTCGACCGTACCCGCGTTTTTGTATCCGACGGATTTCGCGAACGCCACCGCGTCACTCAGAATCTTTTCCCGAGTGACCGGGTCGAGGTTTTGCGCCGGGGCAATTTCGATGACTTTCTGGTGACGCCGCTGCAAGGAACAGTCGCGCTCAAATAGGTGAACAGTGTCACCAGTGTGGTCGGCAAGAATTTGAACTTCGATGTGTCGGGGTCGGACAACTGCCTGCTCTAAGAACATGCGGTCGTCACCAAAAGCTGTTTGCGCCTCGCGCATGGCAGCCTCCAGCGCTGGGCGAAGCTCTTCCGGGGTGTTCACCCGCCTCATACCACGGCCGCCCCCACCGGCGACAGCTTTCGCGAAAATGGGGAAACCTATTCCCTCGGCTTGGCTGACAAGAAGGTCAATGTCTGTGGTTGCTTCGGTCGATTGCAGGACGGGGACTCCCGCTTTGATCGCGGTGTGTTTTGCTGTGACCTTGTTGCCAGCAAACTCGAGGGCCTCGACTCCTGGGCCGATAAAGGTGATGCCGTTTTCTTCGGCGGCCCGTGCCAGTCCGGGGTTTTCACTGAGAAAACCGTAACCGGGATAGATGGCGTCCGCCCCCGAGGCGGAAGCAACACGGATAATCTCGCTGATATCCAGGTAGGCGCGAAGCGGGTGTCCTGGTTCTCCGATTTCGTAGGCTTCGTCAGCTTTCATGCGGTGAAGCGAATTACGGTCCTCGTAGGGGTAAACGGCGACAGTTTTCGCCCCCAGTTCATATGCTGCCCTAAACGCCCGAATCGCTATTTCGCCGCGATTAGCAACCAAAATCTTTTTGAACACTGTTGTCTCCGTGACTCTTCACGGCACGCCAACGGCGAGCCACCACCCGTTACAGCCTACTGACAATAGGATGGTCATCGATGCGGGTAGTAAGTGTGAGCTCTCTCAAGGGTGGGGTCGGGAAAACGACCGTCACCCTCGGTCTGGCTTCCGCAGCTTTCGCTGAGGGTCTGCGCACTCTTGTCATCGACATGGACCCGCAGTCTGACGCCTCTACCGGTTTAGATGTGATTGTTGGCAAACACCTCAATATTGCGGATGTGTTGAGCCAGCCGCGCACGTCCGTGATTCGCCAGTCCATTGTGACAAGCGGGTGGACAAAAAGTCACCGCGGGACCGTTCACCTGCTGTTGGGCTCTCCCCAGGTGATGCGCTTCGACACGCCCACGTTGACGAAGCGAGAAATTTGGCGACTGGAAGAAATTCTTGCCTCCATCGAAAATGATTACGACTTGGTCCTCATTGACTGTCCGCCGTCGCTCAACGGGTTGACCCGAATGGCGTGGACGGCGAGCGACCAGGTGATTGTGGTGACGGAACCCGGTCTGTTTTCCGTCGCCGCCACCCAACGCGCCTTCAAAGCCGTTGATGAACTGCGGCGAGGCGTTTCTCCTCGCCTTAAACCGTTAGGTGTTGTCGTCAACCGGGTCCGGCCCCAATCAATTGAACACCAATTTCGTATCAACGAAATGCGGGAGCTTTTTGGGTCCCTGGTCATCGAACCAATTTTCTTGGAGCGGGCAACCCTCCAACAGGCGCAAGGCGCGGCGACGCCCATTCACCTGTGGCCGGGGGAAGCAGCCGATGAAACGGCGAGAGATTTCACACGGCTTCTTGGCCTGATTCATAGGGAGCACGACACCGCTCGCCGGTCGTGACGCGTCTTTAGCTAGCGCGTTGGTTTCGACGCAGTGCCAGTTCGTCCCGGGGGTCCGCGGTCGCGTCCGTCACTTCAGCTGTGACGAGTTCGGACTCCACTTCGCGAAGCACCTTGCCCACAGCGATGCCAAATACACCTTGGCCTCTGGACACCAAGTCAATGACCTCGTCATTCGACGTGCACAGGTAGACACTGGCACCGTCGGACATCAGAGTTGTTTGGGCGAGGTCCCGCACACCCGAATGTCGCAACTGGTCAACCGCGACACGAATTTGCTGCAGAGAAATTCCGGTGTCCAAAAGACGCTTGACCAACTTGAGAACCAAAATGTCGCGAAAACCGTAGAGGCGTTGCGATCCCGAGCCGTTGGCGTTTCGGATGGTGGGCTCCACTAAACCGGTCCGGGCCCAGTAGTCGAGTTGGCGGTAGGTGATGCCGGCAGCGGCAGCCGCTACCTGGCCGCGGTAACCGTGCTCTGAGTCGACAACGGGCAAACCGTCGGTAAAGAGCAACTCGCCCGGGTACTGACCGGGGGGTGTGGAGAAGTTATCCATGAACCCACTCAACCTTCATGTTCAACTTGACAGTTATCGTTGATGTCCCCACTGTAGTGGCGCAAAAAGAAAAATTCGACACATTTGGGGATGTCCTCGGCGGCGTGTCGCGCCGGCTCACTACGACTCTAACTGGTCGAGTGCCTTTCGCACCAGAGACATGCGCAAAGCATTGACATCATCAGCCAATTCCGCTGCCCGCTGCGTCGCCGAACGCTTTGACTGCGGGTTCGCCTTACCCGTCTGCGCGGCCACCGCGCGCTTCACCAAATCCACTTCACGCTCAGCAGCAGCCTTCAAACCCCGCAGGTGCCGCGGGGTGAGGCCAACGTGGGCGGTGCGCTGAAGTGTGGACAGGATGCGCTCATCGTGCTGGTCAAAAAACTTGCCCGCAGAAATGAGACCCTGTGCGATCGCTTCGTCGAGCAGAGCCGACTCAGCGCCGGTCCGCTCGATCAGTTCTTTCCGATCAAGCTTCCCCGGGTTGCCCATCACCGGAGTAAGAGGTTTGGTGACCGGAGGGTCGACCGCCTTACCGGCGTCCACATCGTCCACATACTGCTTGATTACTTTCAGCGGCAGGTAGTGGTCACGCTGAAGGCCGAGAATGAAACGCAACCGCTCAACATCAGCCGACGAGTAGGTGCGGTACCCGGCGGGAGTTCGACCGGGGGTAATCAGTTCCCTGTCTTCCAGAAACCTCAGCTTGGATGGCGACAGGTCGGGAAACTCGGGCGTCAAACGATGAAGAACCTGACCAATAGACAACAGTGCCTTCGGTGACGATGAGGCCCGTGATTCTGACTGCGCTGCCACCTCTATGACTCTCCCGCCGCACGATCAGCGCGAGACGGATAGAAGGTCATCCGAAACTTTCCCACCTGAACCTCTGCGCCCTCGTGCAAGAGGGCTTGGTCAATCAGTACACCGTCGACGTAAGTGCCGTTGAGAGAACCCATGTCACGCACTTCAAACGACGACCCGTGTCGAACAAACTCTGCGTGACGCCTCGACACCGTCACGTCGTCGAGAAAAATATCGGCCTCGGGGTGACGGCCCGAAACGGTCACGTCCTTGTCGAGAAGAAATCGGGCCCCGGCGTTCGGTCCACGACGAACAATCACCAGTGCAGAGCTCGCAGGAAGAGCGGCAATGATTTCTTGTTCCTCAAGAGAAACTCCACTTTCGAGCCCGTGAATTTTCGACTGAAAGTCGGGGCCAAACCGCTGAGTGACTGAATCATCACCGGGAAGATCTTCCATGTCCCCTCCAGTTCTCTGCGGTCACGGTAGTCAACTACGCCTAAAGATTAGCGGACTTCCCAACTGCCTCGCGACCACCTGTGCGGGCAATCGCCACGGCGTCAAACAAATACGAAAAACCCACCCACCAATACAGCGCTGTACCCGACACAGCGACCGCCCACGCCAGCGGGTCAGTGACCTGACCCATGGGCTCAAAAATGGCTCCCAATAGGAACAATGGCAAGGAAAAAAGCAGAGCAAAAGTTGCCCACTTGCCCAACCACTTCACCGGCAGTGTCCCCACACCCCAGCGCAACATGACGATAGCCCCGATCCCTAAGAGGGCGTCGCGGGCCATCACCGCGACCACCAACCACACGGGAATGACGTCACGAATCATCAGAGCAATAACCGCTGCTGCAATAAACAACCGGTCCGCAAACGGGTCCAAAAACTGTCCCAGTTGTGACACTTGGTTCAGCTTTCGAGCCACGAGGCCGTCAACGAAGTCGGTCAACACTGCAGCGACAAGAACGATGAAACCCGCTAAATCTCGCTCCGTCCACACCAAATACAAAAAAACTGGGATCGCCATCAACCGAACAAAACTGATGACGTTCGGAATCGTCAATACTCGTGTGGACACTTCGGTTGCCGGGGGCACGACACCATCCTATTGCCGGTAAGTATTTCCCAGAAGATTTCCAGCTGCACACACCGCGTGCCTGCAGGTCACCCCCCACCGACCCGTCTATCGTGTTGGCATGTCGTGCATCAGATTTAATACGCCAGCTCAGCAAGCACAGATTCGTGACGCCCTCCTCCAGGGCAGAACGGGTGAAGAGCCTGTCGCCAAGTTTCTCTCCCCCACGGTTACCGAATCGAAAGTTCAACGCGTCGTGGCCATGTCAACCGACACCAACCCCAAGATTCGCGAAAGTGCGGCGCTGTCCTACCATGCACCCCTCGCCGTGTACGAAAAACTTGCCACAGACACCGACCAAGGTGTGCGCGAATGTTTGGCCCGCAATACTCACACCCCCTGTGACGTGCTGCGAACACTCGCCAGCGACCCCAGCGAACGGGTGAGAGCCTTCGTCGCCGTCAACTACAGCGTCCCTGAAGATGCGATGGAAACCCTCGCGAACGACGAGAGTGAACTGGTTCGCGCACTGGTTTCGTGGAAAACGTCGCTACGCGACGAACTCACCGTCGCCGTCTAAAACCTACTCACCGTCCAGACGGTGGAACCGGGCCGGAATGAGCGGTGCCAGCGCCACCAGGGCGCGGTATCGCAGTGATGGAATGCTGACCGCTCTACCCCGAAAAGCCTGCCGGAGGGCAGTTTTTGCCACCCTGTCTGCTTTGAGCCACGCAAACCGAGGAACACCGGTCACATCCATGCCCATACGCTGATGGAATTCCGTCGCCGTGAACCCGGGGCACAGTGCCGTGACCGAAACATTGTCACGGCGGTATGCAGCCGTGAGTGAGGTAGCCATTGTCACCCAATAGCGTTTAGCGGCAGAATACGCTCCTCTGGACAAAAATGCGGCCACGCTCGAGACGACAACCACTCGGCCCCTGCCCCGCTGTCTCATCCCCGGGATGACACTGTGGGTGAGCTGGAGGGGAATACTGACGTGAATGTCGTGGTGGTTTTTTTCATCCGACCAGGTCGACTCGTGAAAACTGTCGGACAGTCCCCACCCGGCGTTATTCACCAACACGTCAATCGGGGTGGAATCCGACACCAGGCGATCAAGCACTTTCTGCCGGTCAGCCTCAACCAAAAGG
This sequence comes from Microbacteriaceae bacterium, assembly GCA_007117135.1. Taxonomy (GTDB): domain Bacteria; phylum Actinomycetota; class Actinomycetes; order Actinomycetales; family Microbacteriaceae; genus Pontimonas. The sequence continues at coordinate 19,595 of SKHB01000010.1, forward strand.
TCTGCGACAAGGACTTCGGAGGACACTCCCCAGCGCTCTGCTATCTCCGCGGCGACAGCGTGCAACGCCTGTTCTCCTCGGGCAACCAGAACAACCGAGTAGCCGTGTGCTGCCAGCTGAAGGGCGAACTGCTTCCCCAGCCCCACAGATGCTCCTGTGACCATTGCCCAGAGTGTGCCCACTCCCCCAGGTTACCGGGCAGCTGAAACAATAGACCCGTGAGCATCCTCAACATGACACGGTCCCGGGTTGACGTGTGGTTGTGGTGTGTTCGTGTGCATAAAACCCGACAACAGGCCAAGCAGGCCTGTCTCTCCGGGCATGTCACCGTTGGGTCGACCAAAGCCAAACCTGCAACAACTGTCACCGCAGGAAGTATTGTCCATATCACCACCCCCCGGGGCAAGAAAACATTTGAAGTGCTCGCCACGCCGGGATCTCGAGTGTCCGCATCTGATGTTGCAGCGTTTGCTCGTGACGTCACTCCCCCCGGCGAACTGACCACTCCCCTCTCGGGAGGGTCTGCCGGGGTGCGCCGCGAGCGGGGATTGGGGCGGCCAACGAAAAAAGACCGCCGCGCCATTGACAAATGGTTGGGCAGCTAAATCAGCGATGGTGTTCGTCGTTGTGACGCTCTGCTGACATGACCCTCTCCACGACGAGCAACACAGCGACAACAGTAACGCCCGCGACAAACAAACCGACAACAACGGGAAGGTTTTCCGGGTCAGGGGCGAGAAGCTCCCGCGCCTCCCCCTGCCACGGCCACAAGGCTCGAAGCGAACCCACCATCAACCCCGTCATCACCACCAGGGTGATTCTGCGACGGTGTGTTAACAGCCACTGAAGCAGCACCACGAACGACCCCAACCCGACAATCGCCCCGGCGACAAATACTCCCAGGTATGCCACGTCTCGGTCGTTGACAGCACTGAGAGTCGGTTCATACATTCCAAGCGTGAGTAACAAAAACGACCCTGACACTCCCGGTAACACCAGTGCGCACACGGCAACCGCTGCCGCGGGTGCGACAAGGAAAAGTGAGGGATCGGTCACGGTCAATGTGGGGAGCCCGACAAGGACAAAACTGACCGCTGCCGCGGTCGTCGCCACAAGAACGTCTCGTCGGCCCCAGCGCGACCCCACCATGGTGATGGGGACAACAAGAGACATCACGATGAGTCCTGCGAACACCGCGCGGGCCTGAACCGGGTACGCGTCCAACACCGGCTCCAGAATCGCAGCGGCCACAAAAATTGCCGCAAACATTCCCCCCACAATGGGAATGATTCTCCGCCATTCCACCTCCGACCACGGCTTCTGTCGCCGAAGAGAGGGGACAACAATTCCAACAAGTCCTCGCACCACCCCCGAGGCTGAGCGAATGATCGAGTGATACACGCGAACAATCAACGCAATCGTGCCACCGCTGACCCCGGGAACAATCTCAGCGACGCCGATCAGGGCGCCGCGCAGAAGGTCAAAAAAGACTCTCATGGCACTGTCCCCTCGGGTTAGGCATTCCGCGTGACCACCACAAGACTAAACCGGCACACACCAAAAAAGTCACACACTGCCACCCCAACAACACGTTCCAGCTTTAGCCGGTGGGTGGAAGCCCTCGGCGCGCCTGCCACAGTGCTCGGGCAATGACGCGTTTGTCTCGAGCGTGCACCAGCGAGCGAAGAAAAGCTGCAGCAACATAACCGATTGTTCCCCCGAGAGTGTTGGCGACAATGTCACGAACATCAAAAATCCTGGCAGCTAAAAACTCTCTCTGGAAAAGCTCGATGCCCATCGAGAAACTCAACGAAATGATGACCGCCAACCAGGCGAACCGAACCGGAATCAACAGCGTGACCATGAACCCAAACGGGATAAACATCAAAATATTGGCCGAGAATTCGACCTCCGCATAGTCAAACCAAGTGGGAACACCGAAACGGTGGAGAACATCAACAAATCGGAAAACTAGCCGCTGGGTGGAGACATCTAACTGGGTTGGCGACAGGGTGACCGCCAAAATAAACACTGTGTAGATGACAAGCACAGTGACGACCAGCCCGTGACGCAGGCGGCTCTTCGGGGGGATACCTATCTGGCTCACACGCTTCCCTTCTCCACCTGTTGGAGTGTACGGGGAAAGTCTTGAAATACGACAGACCGGGGGCCCGACGGGGCCCCCGGTCTGTGGTGTTGGGAGATTTAGGCGTTCTGCTCTTCGAGCACGTACCCTTCCTCACCGTGGACGATGGTGTCAATACCAGCCACTTCGTCCTCGCTGGTCACCCGGAAGCCAATGGTCTTCTGGATGATCAGGGCCAGCACCAGGGCTACCACGAAGGAGTACACCAGGACTCCGAAGGCAGCGATGGTCTGGGTAATGAGCTGACCGAAGTCACCACCGGTGAACAGACCGGTGTCGATGGCAAAGAAGCCCAGGTAGAGGGTTCCCACCATTCCGGCCACCAAGTGGATTCCGACGACGTCTAGCGAGTCGTCGTAACCGAGCTTGTATTTGAGGTCGACAGCAAGAGCTGCCACCACACCGGCAATAACACCGAGAATCAGTGCGAAAGTGGGCGTCACGTTGGCACATGCGGGTGTGATGGCCACCAAACCGCTGACTGCACCAGAGGCCGCACCAACAGCCGTCGGCTTTCCGTCCTTGATTTTCTCGATGAGGAGCCATCCGGCGATCGCCGCGGCAGTGGCACCCAGAGTGTTGATAGTGATCAGGCCGGCATACTCCATGCCCTCGAACGCCTCGGCGCCCACGTTGAAGCCGAACCATCCGAACCACAGAAGAGCTGCGCCGAGCATCACCAGTGGAACGTTGTGAGGCTTATGGGCACCCTTTTCGAACACCACCCGACGGCCGAGAACGATAGCTAAAGCGAGAGCTGCCGCCCCGGCGTTAATGTGAACGGCTGTCCCGCCGGCGTAGTCGATAACTTCGGGGAGACCCATGGCGTCACCAAGACCCATGATCCAACCATCGCCCCACACCCACGCAGCGACGGGGAAGTAAACGAGGGTGGCCCAGACTCCAGCGAACAGCATCCACGCACCGAACTTGGCGCGGTCGGCGATCGCACCAGAGATCAGTGCGGTGGTGATGATGGCGAAGGTTGCGCCAAACGCCACCCCGATCAAATCTTCGTTGCTGTCTGCGATGCCGAAGAGGCCGAAGTCGCTAAATGGGTTTCCCGCAAAAGCCCATGTGCTCTCCACACCGGACATGTTGTACCCATACAAAACCCACAGCACCCCGATGAGTGCCATTGAGCCGAAGCTCATCATCATCATGCTGACAACACTTTTCGCTTTGACAAGTCCCCCGTAGAAGAATGCCAAACCCGGTGTCATGAGCAACACGAGCGCTGTGGCCGTTACGGCCCACGCCAGTTCTCCTGTATCCATGTTTCCCCCATTGCAATAAACGGTTGGCGGCCGTTGTGACCAGTTGTCACGTCGTGCCGTGCCCACAGTGTGAATGCGCAGAGTTTCGCTAAACGGCGCTGGAGTGTTTCACACGTGTTTCGGGATGAGGCCAAGTGTTAACTCTGCGTTTCCTGGTTGGGGCAGATCTCAGCTCCGCGATTGCGCGGTCGCAAGCTTTTGGCCCGCCCAGAGGGCCGGCGGGAATTGGGTGAAAACCTTTAGGCGTTTGCCATCCGTGTCAGCGCAATCATCCGTGATGCAGCCCGAAGATATTTTTTCCGATACCCACCAGCGAGCATCGTGTCGTCAAACACTTGGTCGAGCGGGACTCCGCTCGACACGATGGCAACCTGTTGGTCATATAAACGGTCGACCAAAGCAACCAGTCGGAGCGCTTGAGCTTGGTCATGAATAACGTGAACACCTCGAATGCAGACCAGATCAATGCCTTCCACCAATCCGACAAATCTGCTGGGGTGAACCGTGGCGAGGTGGGCAATGATGTCATCAAAAGCATCGAGCGCAACTATTCCCGGGTGAGAGGCCGCAATGTTTTCTAACTGCTCATCGGAAGCGGTGTGGGCGTGCCCATCGAAATCACGCTTCCGATAATCTTCACCCTCAATCCGAACAGTATGAAATTTGTCCGAGAGGGCAGTGATTTCACGAAGGAAGTCCTCGGCAGCGAAACGCCCCTCCCCCAACGCATTGGGGGGAGTATTCGAGGTGGCGGCAAGCCGAGTCCCCGAGGCCACCAATTCGCCGAGCAGCTTTGACATCACCATCGTGTCACCTGGGTCATCTAACTCAAATTCGTCAATCGCAATCAGGTCGGCGCCGCGGAAATGTTCGACGGCGTTCCGGTATCCGAGGGCGCCAACAAGCGCGGTGTATTCGATGAACGTCCCATAGTAGGTGCGGCCCGGTGTGGCCCGCCACAGCGCAGCCAGGAGGTGAGTTTTTCCCACACCAAACCCGCCATCGAGGTATATGCCCGGCCTAGCGACCAACCCCTTATCGCTGGTCTTACCCCAGCCGAAACGCTTCGTCGCGGGGCGGAAAGTCCCGCCCACGGCAAATTCTCTGACCGCGTCGAGCGCTTGCTGCTGGGAAGGGAAGTTATCGTCGGGCACGTAATTGTCCAGCGAGACATGGTCAAACTGGGCAGGAGGTCGAAAATGTTCCAACATGTCGGCAACGCTCATCTGAGGTTGCCGCGAGGTGAGTTGCATGATGGAATTGCTGCCCGCAGGGGGTGTCATTCGGCGCTGTTATCCCTTGGATTCACATGAACACCCAACCTCTGGGTGACACAATAGGTTCAGGCATCATTGTATCCGGTTAGATTCGGCAGACCACGCCGACACTGTTCAAGGAGTAAACGCATGATTGGTCCAGACCCAGCTGTTGAAGCCCACGGCTACGCACACCCCCACCGGCTGGTCACCACTGACTGGTTGGCCGAAAACCTGGGAACCCCAGGCCTTGTTGTCTTAGAGTCCAACGAAGATGTTCTCCTGTATGACACGGGTCACATTCCGGGAGCCATCAAAGTCGACTGGCACACCGAACTCAACGACCCGGTTTTGCGCGACTACTTGGACGGCGAACAGTTTGCTGCCCTCATGTCCCGCAAAGGAATTTCCCGTGATGACACCATCGTCCTCTACGGCGACAAGTCAAACTGGTGGGCGGCGTACACCCTGTGGGTGTTTACTCTGTTCGGTCACGAAGATGTTCGACTGCTCAACGGTGGCCGAGACAAGTGGATAGCGGAAGGCCGTGAGCTCACCACCGACAAACCCACCCCCACTTCCACCTCCTACCCGGTGGTGGAGAGAAACGACGCGGAGATTCGAGCATTCAAAGAGGATGTCCTGGCTAACCTGGGCCGCCCACTCATCGATGTGCGCAGTCCGGAAGAATATTCCGGGGAGCGAACCCACATGCCCGCCTACCCCGAAGAGGGAGCACTTCGCGGCGGCCACATTCCGACCGCTCACAGTGTGCCCTGGGCGAAAGCGGCCAATGAAGACGGAACATTCAAATCTGTTGACGACCTCAATGCCCTTTACCGTGATGGGGTGGGTATTGACGGGTCAGAACCCGTAATCACCTACTGTCGGATCGGTGAACGATCCAGCCACACCTGGTTTGTTCTCACCCACCTGTTAGGCATCGACGGAGTCAAAAACTATGACGGGTCGTGGACAGAATGGGGTAGCGCTGTTCGCGTTCCCATTGTGAAAGGCACCGAACCGGGCAACGCCCCCGCCTGAACTTCGAAGGATGAACTTTCCCCCCCCTGATGCCCTCGACCTCCCGGAGTCTCTCCGGGAAATTCGAGATGACTTCTTGGCTTTGAACCAGTCACAAAAACTTGAACTATTGCTCGAGTTTTCGGAAAACCTCCCCGAGGTTCCTGACGGCATGGTCGCTGATGACGAATGGGAAAAGGTGGAAGAGTGTCAATCACCAGTGTTCATTCACGTTGATACTGACACCAACCCGCCACATATTTACGCCACAGCACCCCGAGAGGCTCCCACCACGAGAGGTTTCGCCTCCATTTTGGTTCAGGGCCTCCAGGGGTTGAGCAAAGAAGACATTCTTCGTGTTCCTGCCGACTTTCCTCATACCCTCGGCCTTGCCGAATCGGTCAGTTTGCTGAGGCTTCGAGGGATGTCGGGAATGTTGTGGCGAATCAAGCGGCACATCGAGGACCCTGCGCCGTGACCTTTTACCGGGTGTTCCCGGACCCCAGGTTGGCGATTGACCTCGACACCGCTAACGGCCGAGACCTGTTGCGAGAGTTGTACCACATCGATCACAGCCCTTCGGTGAGAGTCAACATGATTGTTCGACCTGATGGGTCAATTTCAGGTAACGACGGCACAAGCGGCTCACTCACATCATCAGACGACCGGCGACTGGTGGGACTGCTGCGCACCATGGCGGACGTTGTCATCATCGGAGCTGAAACCCTCCGCCTGGAGGGCATTCCGGTTCCTCCAGGCGCGCCACTTTTAGTGATCAGCGGGTCGGGAAACATCGCCGCCAACAACGTCATCTTTGGCCCAGGATCCGGCGAACTCGTCGTCATGACGCCGTCGACTGTGACCGCCCATGCAACGCTCGGCGACATTCCCCATCGAATCATTAACCCCGGACTCCCCTCGCTCACGGCCGACACCATCATTGAGCTGTGTGCGGCTGAAGGGTGGAAGAACCTTTTGGTCGAAGGTGGCCAGCAGATCGCCACATTATTTGCCGACGCTGGAGCTGTCGACGACCTGTGCCTCACTCTCACAGGCGCCCCCCTGTCCGAAGACACCCCGCCTGTTTCTTGGTGGCCCGAGGGCGAGGCCTGGACCACCTCCCACCTGCTCATGGACGATAATCGCCTGTTGTACTACCGATTAGTCGCAGGCGCCGCAGCAGAGTGAGAAACAGCGGGTTCTCGGCGCGTTGACCACTGTGGGACGTACCAGCCGTTTAACCTGAAGCCATGAGCGGAACGGAGAGCGCCGGCGCCATCCCCCAGGATTTTGCCCACGCCTTATTATCAGCAGAATCTGCCGAACTTCGGTCGGAACTGGAAGTGACCACTATCGCGTCGCCGGAGGGTATTGCCCCCTTCGCGAAGGCGTGGTCGGCAACAGTGACCCCGCAAGCCAGAGACGAGGGGGACCAGGGGACCTCCCGACTGGTGTTGCTGTACGACCCTTCGGCGCCCGACGCGTGGTCGGGAGTGTGGCGAATGGTGTGTTTCGCGAAAGCCCCTCTTGACCAAACGATGAGTGAAGATCCGCTGTTGCCTGAGGTGGCGTGGTCGTGGTTGACAGACGCCCTCACTTCTCACGGCGCATCATTCGATCGAGCCGCCGGGACGGCCAGCACGATTGTCTCGACGGGTCTTGGCGAAATGGCGTCCGACATCAAAGGTGCAGAAATGGAAATTCGCGCGTCCTGGTCTCCCCAAAGCGGGGACATCAAAGACCACCTCGAAGCGTGGGCGGAGTTTGTGTGCATGCTCGCCGGTTTCCCGCCCACCCCAGACGGGGTCGCGACTCTTCGAACGAGTCGCACCACCTCATGAGCGAAGAACCAGCGGAAGCTCTCCCGCTGGTCACCGCCCCACGGCAACCCGTTCGGGTGGTGTCGTCGACGCCAACCTGGCACGACGCAATCGACTCATTGGCGGCAGGTCAGGGACCGCTGGCTGTCGATGTGGAACGGGCCAGCGGGTTTCGCTATTCACAACGCGCTTATCTGGTGCAGGTCTACCGCCGAGGAAGTGCCAACTTCCTCATTGACCCGCTCGAAGTTTCAGACTTGTCTGACCTCACTCGACACTTTGCCGAACACGAGTGGGTTTTTCACGCTGCCAGCCAAGACCTCCCCAGCCTCCGAGAACTTGGGGTGGAACCCGTCAACATTTTTGACACTGAATTGGGTGCCCGTATTGCCGGGCTGCCGAGAGTGGGTTTGCAGGGTGTGGTGGAAGACCTTCTCGGGATAAGCCTAAAAAAAGCCCACTCTGCTGCCGATTGGTCCACCAGGCCACTGCCCGATGAGTGGCTTCACTATGCGGCCCTCGACGTCGAACTGCTCCCCGACCTTCGTGAGGGAATCCACACGCTGTTGGAGAAGTCCAACAAACTCGACCTCGCACGCGAGGAGTTCGACGCCGTGTTGAGTTTTGTTCCCCCCGAACGCCCGGCCGAACCCTGGCGGCGCCTCTCCGGATTACACCAAGTCCGCGGGGCTCGAGCCCTCGCTGTTGCGAGGGAACTGTGGTTGGCCAGAGAAGAACACGCCAAAGAGACAGATACTGCTCCAGGTCGGCTCATCCCAGACCGCTCCATTATCGCGGTTGCGATAGAAAAACCAGACAGCAAGGGTGGCTTGGCTGGTCTAAAAAATTTTCAAGGTCGGGCCAGCCGGAAAGAACTTGACCGCTGGTGGCAAGCGGTGGAGCGGGGGCTAAACGCCGAAGATCTGCCCGCCCTGCGCGGTCCGTCGACAACGCTTCCGCCGCCGAGATCCTGGCAAGATAAAGCTCCCGACGCCCATAGACGCTACGTAATTGCCAAAGACCTCATCACACGCGTGGCCCAGTCCCTGACCATTCCGCTGGAAAACGTTCTCACCCCGGACCATTTGCGCCGAATATGTTGGGCCCCGGTTGACGAGTCCTCTCCGAACGCTCTTGATAGCCAACTGCAGGGCCTCGGAGCGAGACGGTGGCAACGAGACATTGTCGTACCGCTGCTTATCGAAGCATTCGCTGAGGCGAGACAGGCTCGCCGCGACGGGTCAGACGTCTAGGAGTTATCGCCCAGCTCGCTCGATTCCCGCTCCAACGCAATATTGCTTTCCTCGTCGCCCGGGATCGGTCTCGCCTTCGGAACCTTCATTCCCAACACCTGAGCCACCAGGTTTCTGGCAATAGCTTGGGGAGTCAGCCCGACTGCCTCCAAAATCTCACTGCGACTCCCATGGTCGAGGAACTCATCAGGTAAGCCCACCTCATCAACTGCGGTGTCCACACCGGCGCGGCGAAGTTCTTGGCGAATCCGAGTGCCAATGCCGCCCACTCGAACGCCGTCTTCGATACTCACCACAATGCGGTGGTCACGAGACATGTCAACAATGCTCGGTGCAACGGGCACCACCCACCTCGGGTCGACGACGGTTGCCCCGATCCCCTGGTCAGCCAGCCGGGCAGCGACATCCATTGCCATATGGGCCATCGCACCCACCGCAACAATGAGGACGTCCTTGTGGGCGGCTTCTTTCAACACGTCCACTCCGTCGTCGGTTCGCCGGACGGCAGGAAGTTCAGCGGAAACAGCGCCGCGGGGAAAACGAATCACGGTCGGCGCATCGGCCACATCGAGCGCTTCGTCAAGTTCCTCAATGAGCCTGTCAGCGTCTCGCGGTGCCGCGATGCGAATACCGGGCACCACCTGCAGAATCGACAAATCCCACATGCCGTGGTGACTCGCACCATCAGGCCCTGTCACACCAGCCCGGTCCAACACAAAAGTGACGCCTGCTTTGTGGAGGGCAACGTCCATCAACACCTGGTCAAAAGCCCGGTTGATGAAAGTCGCATAAATGGCCACAACGGGATGTAAGCCGCCATACGCGAGCCCCGCCGCACTCGCCACCGCATGCTGTTCGGCAATGCCGACGTCGAGCACACGCCCCGGATACTTCTTCGACATCTCGTAGAGGCCGGTCGGGCGGAGCATCGCCGCCGTCACACCAATCACGTTGTCTCGCTTGGCCGCCTGGTTCACCATGGCGCCGGCGAACACGTCGGTCCAGCCCGGCTGGCTGGATGAGCTTTGTGATTTACCCGTCGCTGGGTCAATTTGCCCGACGGCGTGGAATTGATCGGCTTCGTCGTTGACAGCGGGCGCATATCCGCGGCCTTTCTCCGTAATCACGTGAACAATCACCGGTTGGGAGAGCTTTTTGGCCTGGTGGAGTGTCCTCTCCACATCGACGAGGTTGTGACCGTCCACGGGGCCCAAATATTTGATATCCAGGTTGGAATACAACTGTTCGTTGTTAGCAAACCGCGCCATAAAGCCGCGAATGCCGCCCCGGATTCCCCGGAACGTTGCGCGACCCAACGGACCGAAAAGACCAAAGAACTTCTCCGAGCCGCCCTTGAAAATGCGGTAGGAACGCCGCGACCGGACAGAGCCGAGGAACCTCGCAATACCGCCGATTGTTGGCGCATATGACCGACCATTGTCGTTGACAATGAGAATGAGGTTTCGGTCGTTGTCGTGGGAAATGTTATTCAGAGCTTCCCATGTCATCCCCCCAGTGAGTGCGCCATCACCCACCACGGCGATGACGTAACGGTCGTGTTCGCCGCGCTGGTGGAAAGCACGAGAAATTCCATCTGCCCAACTCAACGACGATGACGCATGTGAACTCTCGACAATGTCGTGATCGCTTTCTGCTCGCTGCGGGTATCCGGCGATACCACCCAACTGTCGAAGCTTCGAGAAGTCTTGTCTGCCGGTCAACAGTTTGTGAACGTATGACTGGTGTCCGGTATCCCAAATGATGGGGTCACGAGGTGAATCAAAAACGCGGTGGATGGCGAGCGTCAGCTCGACAACCCCAAGATTGGGGCCCAGATGGCCACCGGAAATGGCGACCTCGTTGATGAGAAATTCGCGAATGTCAGCGGCGAGGGTGTCCAACTCCTCCGCAGAAAGGCGAACCAGATCTTTCGGAGACCGTATGGATGACAACAATTCCATCACTCCAGGTTAGGCGTATGCGGCTGGAAAAATCCAGCACTACACCAAAGACCGGAGGACATACGGCAAAATTCCACCGTTTCGGTAGTAGTCAGCTTCCGCCGGGGTGTCGATCCGGACGACCGCCTCAAAAGTGATCGTATCTTTGCCTGCTGCCGAGTGGGCACTGGAAGAGGCCGTCACCGTCACCGTCTGGGGGGTCTCGCCGGAGTTCAGCGCTTCAATACCAGAAATGTCGAAGACTTCTGTGCCATCAAGCCCAAGCGACGAGGCGGTGTGCCCAGCGGGGAATTGCAGAGGAATCACCCCCATGCCAATGAGATTGGAACGGTGAATTCTCTCGAAGCTTTCGGCAATCACCGCACGAACACCTAGCAGGCTTGTTCCTTTTGCTGCCCAGTCACGAGACGAGCCGGAACCGTATTCTTTGCCGGCCAACACCACCAGGCCAACACCCTGGGCTTGATAGTTTTGTGCAGCATCATAAATGAAACCCTGCTCGCCAGTGGCTGTGGTGAAGTCGCGGGTGAACCCGCCCTCTACGCCGTCGAGCAGCATGTTTTTCAGGCGAATGTTGGCGAAGGTCCCGCGAATCATCACCTCGTGGTTTCCTCGCCTCGACCCGTAACTGTTGAAGTCGAGACGGTCAATTCCGTGCGAGCTCAAATAGTGACCTGCCGGGCTGTCGGCTTTGATGGAACCCGCCGGGGAAATGTGGTCAGTGGTGACCGAGTCACCAAGCAGCGCCAACACCCGAGCACCCGAGATGTCTGACACCGGGCTGGGTGTTGCACTCATCCCCTCAAAGTAGGGAGGCTTTCGAACATAGGTGGAGGCGTCGTCCCATTCAAAGATTTTTCCTGTCGGAGTTGGAAGCGAGCGCCACCGGTCGTCGCCTTCAAATACCGACGCGTACTGTTTGTCGAACATGCCAGAGTCAATAGACGTGTCGATGGTGTCTTGAACTTCTTTAGCGTCTGGCCAAATATCGGCCAAGAAAACCTCGTGACCGTCTGTGTCAACGCCCAGCGGGTCTGCATCAAAGTCAAAGTCCATGGTTCCCGCCAAGGCGTATGCGATCACCAGCGGCGGACTGGCCAGGTAGTTCATTTTCACATCGGGGTTGATGCGTCCTTCAAAGTTTCTGTTCCCACTCAACACGGCGGTTACAGCGAGGTCGTTTTCGTTGATTGCCTCAGAGATTTCATCTTCCAGCGGGCCAGAGTTTCCAATACAGGTGGTGCAGCCGTATCCGACAAGGTAGAAACCTAAAGCTTCCAGGTCGTCCATGAGTCCGGCCTTTTCGTAGTAGTCGGTGACCACTTTGGAACCCGGGGCGAGAGTCGTTTTCACCCACGGTTTAGACTTCAAACCTTTTTTAGCAGCGTTTCTGGCTAACAGGCCGGCTGCCAACATCACTGAGGGGTTCGACGTGTTCGTGCACGAAGTAATAGCGGCAATGGTGACGGCGCCGTTTTCTAGGTCAAAAGCACGATCCCCCACGGTGACCGGAACGGACACGTCTCGGTTTTCATCGCTCGTATAGTCCAAGAGGTCCTTGCCGAACTGACTTTTCGCTTTGCTCACCTCGACGCGGTCCTGCGGGCGGCGGGGGCCGGCAATGCTGGGGACAACGGTGGAGAGGTCAAGCTCCATGTACTCGCTGAACAGGGGCTCACTGGCCGGGTCGTGCCACAGGCCCTGGGCTTTGCTGTAGTGCTCCACGAGGGTGATGAGAGCCTCGTCACGGCCGGTCAAACGCAAATAGTCCAGGGTGACCTGGTCAACCGGGAACATGGCGGCAGTCGAACCAAATTCGGGGCTCATGTTGCCAATGGTTGCCCGGTTGGCCAGAGGTACTTGGGCGACACCATCGCCGTAAAATTCCACAAACTTGCCCACGACGCCATGGCGTCGAAGCATCTCAGTAATGGTCAACACGACGTCTGTAGCAGTGACACCCGTGGGGATTGCGCCGGAGAGTTTGAACCCGACAACTCGGGGGATCAGCATCGACACAGGCTGGCCCAGCATGGCGGCTTCCGCCTCGATTCCTCCAACACCCCAGCCGAGGACGCCCAAACCGTTCACCATGGTGGTGTGAGAGTCGGTTCCCACACACGTGTCGGGGTATGCCTGGGTAACACCGTTAACGTCTTTCGTGTATACGACTTTGGCAAGGTTTTCGATGTTGACCTGGTGAACAATTCCTGTTCCCGGCGGTACCACTTTGAAGTTGTCGAATGCCGTCTGACCCCAGCGGAGGAACTGGTAACGCTCGCCGTTTCGCTCGTATTCGAGTTCGACGTTGCGTTCAAAAGAGTCAGCCTGGCCAAACAGGTCGGCAATCACCGAGTGGTCAATGACAAGCTCAGCCGGCGACAGGGGGTTCACTTTCGCCGGGTCGCCGCCTAAATCAACAATCGCTTCACGCATGGTGGCGAGGTCAACAATGCAGGGCACCCCGGTGAAGTCCTGCATGACAACGCGGGCTGGCGTGTATTGAATTTCGATGGTGGGTTCTGCGTTGGCATCCCAGTTGCCGAGCGACCGGATTTGATCTTCGGTGACATTTTTGCCGTCTTCTGTGCGAAGCAGGTTCTCTAACAAAACTTTCAAGCTGTAGGGCAATGAAGCCGAACCAGGAACTTTGTCGATTCGGAAAATTTCATAGTCTTTGCCCTCGACCGTGAGGGTGTCCTGTGCTCCGAGACTGTTGAGAGACGCCACCGATTTACTCCTTTGCCCAAACCGCAAATATCTTCATGTGAAGCTAAATTCTACCACTCACGAGTGACCCTCTCGCGACCGATACACCGAGCGCATCAACAACCAGCTCAGCCACAACACCAGCGCATAGAGCGGCAACCCCATCACCAGTCGTGCAATGGCGAGCTCCGCTACAGCACCCTGAAGAAAAAGGGGCACCTGAACAATCAGTCTTGCCCCAAACAACCCCACCCACAGTGTCGTCGCAATGGTCGCCAACCGGCGCTTTGCTCGGTCAGCCCGCCACTGAGAATCGGACACCAGCAGTCCGGAAATCACACCAATCAGTGGTCGCCCCACCAGAATCGACACGACCATCGCAGTCAGGCCGATACCGTTCACCCACAAACCCAGCACAAAATTGTCCTCCGGGCGCCCCGACCACAGGGCTACACCAGCAGACGCCGCCAAACCCCCCATTCCGATAAGTGCTGGTTGGACGGTGCTGCGCGAAAAAACTCGGGCAACGACGAACACCAGCGCCAATCCGAGAGGGGCCAAAACCGACCACACAAGCACCCCGGTCAGCGAAAAAACGGTCAAGAACGTCAGGCCGGGAACAATCGCCTCCACCAACCCGCGCACACCCCCGACCGCCGACCAAATATCTGACGCGGTGGGGGTTTGACCAGGTGTCACCGTGCCAAAAGCGGATTGCCGTAACCGTTCAGCCAACTCGTCTGCTGGGTCTCGCTCCGAATCGGAGCGCTCAGGTTGCGTGGAGTCGCTCATACTTGGTCGGCTGAACCCTCTTTATTGCCCGAATCAGGAACCCGGAGAGGGAGAAGGTCCCGCGGCGGCATAGGGGTGTTACCGCGAACAACCACGAGGGAGCGGAAAATGTCATGAATAGCGACAGCCGCATCCGGGTTGGTGGCGGCTGGCCCGCCGACAACGCCCCGCAGAAACCACCTGGGGCCGTCAACACCGATGAATCGAACCGTTCGCTTCGAATAGCCTTCTGGGCTTTGAACGGGAACAGTCGAGACCAGTTCAGGGCCAAACTCGCCATCGCCGGGAATGACTTCACCACCCTGAGTGCGAATCTGTTCGGCGATTTGCTCTTTGATTCCCAGCCACAATCCCGACGACCGTGGCGCTGCGAAAGGTTGAACCTGAATGGTCGACCCGTCCAGTTCGAACGTCACCGCCACGACGCGGGAACTCGCTTTTTCGACTTCTAACCGCATTTGCATGCCGCGGCGAGGCTCGACTCGAAGGGCACCCAAGTCAATGGACGGTTTGATGGACCCGGCCTCTTGATCGTCCAGAGGGCCGCGCTCGGCGCGGTCAGCCGGATAGGACTTGGCGTAGTCGTCACCTTCCGCGGCAAGACTGGTTTGGATATCTGTCATGTCAACCTCTCACTTCACGCCGGTCGAACCGAAGCCGTCTTCGCCCCGGTGAGAACCCGGCAAAGCTTCCACCCCTACCGTGTGCCATGCGGTGGCGGGCATGACCACGAGTTGGGCAATACGGTCCCCCGCAGAAATCTTAAACTCTTCGTCCTTGTCGGTGTTGAGAACCACCACACTAATCTCTCCCCGATAACCGGAATCAATCAACCCTGGACTGTTCACCAGGGTGATGCCGTGTTTTGCGGCGAGACCGCTGCGAGGCAACACCAAGGCCATCACCCCTGCGGGCAAGGCAATCTTCACACCCGTGCCGATAACGGCACGTTCCCCCGGCGCGAGAACACAGTCGATTGCTGCGGTCAAATCAGCGCCCGCATCGCCGGGGTGAGCGAAGCGTGGCGCACTTCCCACTGCGAGAACCGGAACACTGTCATCGTGGTGCACCCTCTAAGGCTATACGTGGTCCAATAGTGTCGTGGATTCATACTCTGAACGCTTACTTCCCTCCTGGTGGCTGACGCTGGTTCTCGGGCTGTTCCTGCCTGCCGGGTTCATCATTTTTCTGCCCCTCGATCCACTCGTCGGACTCGCCGCGGGCGCAATGATGTGGGCAGGAGCCTGGGGTGTGTTAGCGATCTTCAGCCCCACAGTGTCCGCCACTGCTGAGGGTTTTCGCGCTGGTATCGCCCGGGTTGAGTGGAGAAACGTCTCCCACGTTGAGGTGGTCAGCAAGGAAGAAGCGCGCCGAGCCACCGGGGTTGACTTGGATGCGAGAGCATGGTTGGTCATACGACCGTGGATCAAGACAGCGGTGCGGGTGCATATCCGCGACGACGACGACCCCACGCCGTATTGGTTAGTGTCCTCAGCGACACCACACAGGCTCGCCGAGGTGTGCCGGAAATACGTGGAGCCGGTTTAGGCGGCGCACTCCTGGCAGACCGGCCCAAGTTTTGACT
Organism: Microbacteriaceae bacterium; assembly: GCA_007117135.1. Lineage (GTDB taxonomy): Bacteria > Actinomycetota > Actinomycetes > Actinomycetales > Microbacteriaceae > Pontimonas. Next base: position 35,417 of record SKHB01000010.1, read on the forward strand.
TCTTCGCCAACTGGGATCGGTGCATGACCAGGAAACATTCCACACAGGTGAACTCGTCCTCCTGCGGGGGAAGGACAACAACGTCAAGTTCGACGTTGGCCAGGTCCTGGCCGGCGAGTTCCACGCTGCCTGGGTTATCGGCGTCGTCGGCATCAACGACTCCAGACAGCTTGTCGGGAACACGCTCCTGGAGAGCCTGGATGGATTCAGTATCTTCTTCAGACTTTCTCGGGGCATCGTAATCGGTGGCCATGTGTTCCTACCCTCACACCCTTCTTCGTAGCTAACCCAGCGGCGACAGTCTGCATGAAAAACCTTGGAGATTGCAAACACCACACCGGTATTGTGTGAAACGCAAGACAACACCCAGTTATTCCGCTTTTTAGCGACACCCGCACAATTAGCGCACGAGGCCCCCAGAGCGTGCCATTCTAGTAACCACAGTGTGGGAGGTGTCATGCAGTCATTGACCGTTGTCGGACGGGAAAACGACCTCTTGATTGTGGTCAACGAGTCGGGGGAACGGTTTTCGATCACCATCGATCAAGCCCTCATCGACCAGGTGCGAAGAAGCCCCACCCTGGGGCGCCCTTCACGGCAGCAAACAAGCCCCAAAGACATCCAGGCACATATCCGTCGAGGTCTCACCGCGCAGCAGGTAGCCGACCTGACCGGCGAAGACATTTCTTACATTCAACGCTTTGAAGGCCCGGTTCTCGCCGAACGAGACTATGTTGTCGAACAGGCCCGCAACATGCTCATCGGCGATTCTGGGTCAGACCACTCCACCTCTTTCGGTGACCTGGTCAGCCACAAACTTTCTGAACTTAAAGCAAAAGACATTAGCTGGTCGGCTTGGCGGGAAGACTCCGGCTGGAGGGTCGAGGTGACCTTTTTTGAAGGTGAAGTAGAACACAAGGCACACTGGACTTTCGACCAGCGCAAACACACCCTCACCCCCCTCAATGAAGACGCCACCGTCCTCAGTACTGATGAACCAATTCGGGGACCGCTGATCCCGAAACTTCGCGCAGTCCCGACGGCCATTGCCGACGACGATGACCACTTTGACACCGACGTTTTCGGTGACATGCCGCTGGAGCACACCGGCCCACTGTTGGAGCCCGTTGCCTACGGCCGGACCGGAAACGCTGCTGTGACCACGGGCGAAAACGATGACCGCGATGATGACGCTCCCACGGCGAACACCGCCGACCTGTTGGAAGTGCTGCGGCGTCGTCGCGGCGAGCGCGAGCCTGCCCCCGACTACGACTCTGACAGCTCTCGCTCCGCACACCCCTCCACCGGTTCCATTCGCTTGGTGGACCCCGACGCGGACTCAGAAGGAGCGTCGATTCATTCACTTCCCGGCGCGGACGCAGCCCCCGAAGATGACACGCCCGATGACCCTGATAACAAACCCTCCGGGTCAAAAAAGAGTCGGCCGGAGATGCCCAGCTGGGATGACATCGTCTTTGGTACGAGAAGCGACGACGACCCCGCCTAGGACCCCCACGCTCCCAGTGGAATACAGGGGACGATTGTTTCTATGTCGGTCGACGACCCATGCTGGCCAACCATCTGATACGACATTGCAGACGCCGTTGCTTCGTCATAAAAAACCCATGTGTCCGCTGCAAAAATAATCACATCACCGATTCGCCGGCGGTGCGCGGGATCAACCTCGCCGAACAATCTCCTGGCCACCGCCTCATCACGACTCACCACCTCACCCCGGCCATCCACCCAGGTCGCCACGCGCTCAAAAAATGCCTCCTCATCAACCCCGGGGTTGCGGTAGAGGTGAACACAGCGGGGTTCACCGGCAAAATGGTCAATATCTGCTCGAAGTGGGTCGGAGGCCAACAACACCACGCGGTCTGATTCGGTGACGGAGACCATGCCGTGATCGGCGGTCAACACGGCGGCTTCATCAGCCAAGAGTGTCGCTGATAGCTCCCCCACCCAAGCGTCAATCGCTTCCAGCTCATCTACCCATTCAGCGCTGCCCACGCCTCGAGAGTGACCGAGTCGGTCCAGTGTTGGCCAATAGAGGTAACACAACCCGGAGTCGTGTCGGTCAAAAAAATCCCGCATCAATGCGGTGTGTGTGCCCAGACGATTCGACGGCGCAAACTCCGCTCCTCGAAGAATCGCGCGGGTGAAATCGGTGCCATCAAACCTCGCTTCACCAACCGTGAGAACAGGGATGCCCTCCGTCGCCAATGTTTCAAACACTGTCGGGCACGGCTGCCACTGTTCTGGCGTCACGCCCTCCGGGAAGGGTTTCAAGTGGTTCAGAACTGTGCCAGAGCGTGGTTCTAAAACGCTGTAGCCCAACATGCCATGAACCCCAGCGGGTTGGCCCGTGGTGAGAGAAGCAAGAGCCGTGGACGTCGTTGAGGGCAAGCCCGAGTGTAAAGAAAAACCAGACGTTTTGAGCGCAGCAACCAGACGTCTGGCATGTCCCGAGTGGTCCAAAAGATTATGGGTGCCCAACCCGTCGATGACGATGAGGGCAATCTTTCTCACGGGGGGAAAGCCAAAAGCTGTGGTGTCGCCTCGAAGGGCGGACAACAGGTTGTCCGCCACGTTGAAAATCTGCCCTCTCACCGAGGGTCTGGCCGGTAGCATGGTGGCCATCCTATGACTGATGCACCCACCAGCCCAGCTTCCAGCCAGAAAAAGTCGATTACCGGCGAAAGAATTGTCGACGTTGAACTCACCGACGAAATGTCGGACTCTTTCCTGGAGTATGCCTACTCGGTGATTTACCAGCGGGCACTTCCCGACGCCCGTGACGGGCTGAAACCGGTGCAGCGCAGGATTCTTTACCAAATGAGCGACATGGGACTTCGGCCAGACCGCGGCCACGTCAAATCGGCGCGTGTCGTTGGTGAAGTGATGGGAAAACTCCACCCCCACGGTGATCAGGCCATCTACGACGCCCTGGTGCGACTCTCCCAAGATTTCACCCTCCGAGTCCCCCTGGTCGACGGTCACGGAAACTTTGGTTCACTCGACGACGGTCCAGCCGCCGCCCGGTATACCGAAGCGAGGCTCCGGCCAGAAGCCCTCGCCATGGTTCAAGACATCGACGAAGACGTCGTCAATTTTGTTCCCAACTATGACAACCAACTCACCCAACCTGACGTGTTGCCGGCCGCCATTCCGAACCTTCTCGTCAACGGCGCAAGCGGCATTGCGGTGGGTATGGCCACCAATATGGCCCCCCACAACCTCGGTGAGGTGGTGTCTGCTGCGAAGCATCTGATTGACAACCCGGATGCCGCACTGAAAAAGATCATGTCTTTTGTTCCCGGGCCGGATCTTCCCAGTGGAGCGATGATTGTTGGCCGGGAAGGCATCCAGGAGGCATACGAAACAGGCCGCGGTTCTTTCCGAATGCGGGCCACAACCAGCATCGAACCCATCGGCCCCCGGTCCACAGGCATTGTTGTCACCGAACTTCCCTACCTGGTGGGACCGGAGCGTGTCATTGAAAAAATTAAAGACGCTGTTCAGTCAAAAAAACTGCAGGGCATTTCGGATGTCAATGATCTGACAGACCGGAAAAATGGGCTTCGACTGGTCATAGCCGTGAAGTCTGGGTTTGACCCAAAGTTGGTGTTAGAACAACTGCACCGCCTCACGCCGTTGGAAGAGTCGTTCTCCATCAACAATGTTGCACTGGTGGGCGGAACACCGCACACCTTGGGGCTCATTCAGTTGCTGCAGGTGTTCATTGATCACCGTATTGAGGTCACCACAAGGCGTTCATCACACCGCTTGAAGACAAAGACGGCTCGCCTTCACCTTGTTGACGGGTTGCTGATTGCGATCGTCGATATTGACGAAGTCATTGCAGTGATTCGGTCCAGTGACGACTCGTCGGCGGCAAAAAAACGGCTCTGCGACGTCTTTGACCTGTCAGAAATTCAAGCCGAATACATTTTAGAGCTTCGCCTGAGGCGACTCACCAAGTTCTCCCGGATCGAATTGGAAACAGAGCGGGACACCCTCCAAGCAGAGATCGCCCACCTGGAAGACCTTCTCGCCCACCCAGAAAAAATTCGACACCTTGTCCGGGACGAATTAGATGAGGTTGCCCAGGCTTTTGGCACTCCCCGCCGAACGGTTTTGTTAGATGCCGCCGACGTCCCCGCCCCCGCCGCCAGGAAAACTCCCGTATCGGCCGAACGGCAAGACACCCGCTGCCGCCTCCTCGTCACCAGTACCCTTCGCGCCAGTGTTCGACTCGCTGACGGTGATGACTTATCCGTCACAACATCATCAAAACGTGTTGCCCACGACGCCATACTCGCTGACATCACCACGACCACACGCGCCCGGGTTGGCATTCTCACTGCAGATGGGACCCTGACAGAAATTGAAACCGGCGACATCCCCGCCACCGACGGCGAGAAAGTGAACCTCTCTGGCGGCGTCAACCTGGTTGAATTTCTCGGTTTCGACAAAAAACATCCCGCCATTGTGGGGGTGTTCCCGCTCGGTGAGCGCAGCCCAACTATTGCTTTAGGAACCCGCCAGGGAACAGTGAAGCGAGTTGACTTGTCCGCATTGGCTTCAAAACCCCACCAGTCGATCATCAGCTTGAAAGATGGCGACCAGGTTGTTGGGGCAAGTGTTGCCCCAGAGGGTTCGTGGTTATGTTTTGTGACCGACCACGCCCAGCTTCTTCGCTTCCCAGCCGACCAGGTGCGCCCCCAAGGCCAAGCCGCTGGGGGGATGGCAGGAATCAAACTCCCCGATTCGGCACGTGTTATTGCCTTTCACTCCAGCGCAGACGAGACCTGGCAGGTGGTGACAGTGTCCGGATCTTCTGAAGCTCTCCGAGGGGTTGACCCTGGTCGGGCGAAAATTTCCCCGCTGTCTGAATTCCCCCCCAAAGGCCGCGGCACCGGTGGTGTCAGGGCGCACTCTTTCCTCAAAGGCGAAGATACTCTCACCCTGGCGGGAATATTCGACATTCCTCGCGCCCTCGGCCCGACCGGGAAACCCGTCGAACTGCCAGAGGCCGGAGCAAAGCGGGACGCAAGCGGTCACCCCCTGCCGGCTCCCATTGGGTCGCTGGGAAGCGCCGTGGTGTCTTAGACGTCGATTCGGCCAGGGTCCCCCCGGGCGATGAACTCACGCCGGGGGGCAACTTCGTTACCCATAAGAAGTTCAAACATGGCTGCCGCTGCTTCAGCATCAGCAACACGAACCCGTCTGAGCATCCGGTTGGACGGCAACATGGTCGTGTCAGCCAACTGTTCGGCGTCCATTTCACCGAGACCCTTGTATCGCTGAATGGGTTCCTGGTATGTCTTGCCTCGTTTTTCCAGGTCAGCAAGAACAGCTGTCAACTCGGCTTCCGAGTAGGTGTAAATAATGTCGTTGGGGGTTGCCCCGCGGTTGTTGACCACCACCCGGTGAAGCGGCGGCACGGCGGCAAAAACACGACCCGCTTCCACCAGGGGCCTCATGTAACGGAAAAAGAGGGTGAGAAGCAGGGTTCTAATGTGAGCGCCGTCCACATCGGCGTCACTCATGATGATGATCTTGCCGTAGCGGGCTTGCTCCACCTCAAAAGTTCTGCCGGAGCCTGCACCAATCACCTGGATGATTGCGGCGCACTCGGCGTTACTCAACATGTCAGAGACGGACGCTTTTTGGGTGTTCAAAATCTTTCCACGAATCGGAAGGAGAGCCTGGTGTTCTGAATCCCTGGCCAGCTTCGCTGTCCCGAGAGCCGAATCACCCTCCACAATAAACAGTTCCGTGGAGTCCACTTCTTTGGATCGACAATCCACCAGTTTCGTGGGGAGGGAGGAATTTTCCAGCGCATTCTTTCTGCGCTGTGTGTCTTTCAAGGTTCTCGCCGAGATGCGGGTCTTCATTTCAGAGACCACTTTTTCTAAGAGCACCTGAGATTGGGCTTTAGTGTCACGTTTGCCCGACGTCAACATGTCGCTCAAACCCTGTGACACCACGTTTTGGACAATGCCACGAATGGCGGGGGTGCCGAGTACTTCTTTTGTTTGGCCCTCGAACTGTGGTTCCGCAACCCGCACCGTGACAATCGCCGTCAGGCCAGCCAACACGTCGTCTTTATCCAGCTTGTCGTTTCCGACCTTCAGGCGCCTCGCGTTTTTTTCCACCTCGTGGCGGACAGTTTTCATCAACCCCAAGTCGAACCCGGCCTGGTGGGAGCCGCCCTTCGGAGTTTGGATGATGTTCACAAAACTTCTCATCACCGTGTCATATCCGGTTCCCCAGCGAACCACCACATCCACTTCGCAGACTCGTTCGACATCTCGCTGCTCCAAATGCCCGAGGTCGTCCAGCACCGGCACAGTTTCCGTGAAAGTGCCCTCACCAACAAACCGCCACGGCCCGGCTACAGCCTCGTCCGGCGCCAAGAACTCCGCGTATTCGACCAGGCCGCCCTCGAAGTGAAACTCGTGGGACTCGGTCGTCCCTGTTCGATGGTCATGAATCGCAAGGTGCAGACCGGGCACGAGGAACGCCGTTTGTCTGGCCCGCGATAACAGGTCGTCGAGAGAAAAACTGCCATCTCGGCCAAACACTTGAGGGTCCGGCCAGTAGCGCACCCGTGTTCCTGTGACTCCCTTTTTAACCGAGCCCATCGGGACAAGGTCGCTACTTTTCACAAACGGTTCAAAGGGAGCGTCCGGTGACTTGTCACCGGAGTCCGTGAAACGTCCCGGCTCTCCCCGACGAAACGACATTGCCCACGTTTTACCATCGCGATCCACCTCGACATCTAACCTGGACGACAACGCATTCACCACCGAGGCCCCCACTCCGTGAAGACCACCGCTGGCTTGGTATGACGCTCCACCAAATTTTCCGCCGGCGTGAAGTTTGGTGAACACCAATTCGACGCCGCTGAGACCCGTTCGAGGTTCTTTATCCACCGGCACACCTCGGCCGCTGTCAGTGACCTGAACCGAACCGTCGGAATACACGTCAATGTCGATACGGTTCCCGAAACCGGCGATTGCTTCGTCCACCGAGTTATCAATGATTTCCCAGAGACAGTGCATGAGGCCGCGAGAATCTGTCGACCCGATATACATGCCCGGACGCTTCCGAACTGCCTCCAGCCCCTCTAAGACCGACAGGTGTCTTGCCGAATAGTCATCGGACTTTGCCACGTCGCTCCCTTCCACAGCCAACCCTCCCACAGCATAGAACCGGCACCGCACACCAGGGGGCTGGCTCGCCAAAGACAGTGAAAAGTCCTGCGCCGTAAGCGAAACAGGCCAGCAATCCAGGAAACCGAGCGGTGGCCGTGATGGAATGGGGGTCTCGATAGGGAAAGGTGTAGTGACATGACTGAACTTCAGAGCACCCTTGTTGACAACCCGGCCGCCCAGGCCACCACACCGCTGTCAGCAGGCGACCGGTGTGACTCATGCGGTGCGCAGGCGTATGTTCGCGTCACCATTCCCAGTGGGTCCCTGCTGTTTTGTGGTCACCACGCAGCAAAACACAAAGACCAGCTGTTCGCTCAAGCTCTCACCTGGCACGACGAAACCTTCCGGCTGAGCCCCACCGCCCCCGAAGTGACTATCGACTAAGGCTTACTCGAGATAGTCGCGCAGCGCTTGCGAGCGTGACGGGTGGCGAAGCTTCGCCATCGTCTTCGACTCAATTTGGCGAATGCGCTCACGAGTCACCCCAAACGTGTCACCAATTTGGTCGAGGGTTTTCGGCATGCCATCGCCCAACCCAAAGCGCATTCGAATAACGCCCGCTTCGCGCTCAGAGAGCGATTCCAGCAGCGCTTCCAATTGACGCTGAAGCATCGTGAAACCAACCGCATCAGCGGGGACAACTGCTTCGGTGTCCTCGATGAGGTCACCGAATTCACTATCACCGTCTTCACCCAGCGGGGTGTGAAGTGAGATGGGTTCGCGGCCATATTTTTGAACTTCGACAACCTTTTCCGGTGTCATGTCCAATTCTCTAGCCAACTCTTCCGGGGTGGGTTCGCGTCCGAGGTCTTGAAGCATCTGTCGTTGGACTCGCGCGAGCTTGTTGATTACTTCCACCATGTGAACAGGAATTCGGATAGTTCTCGCCTGGTCGGCCATGGCGCGAGTGATCGCCTGCCTGATCCACCAGGTTGCATAGGTGGAGAACTTGAAGCCTTTGGTGTAGTCGAACTTCTCCACCGCGCGAATCAAACCCAGGTTTCCTTCCTGAATCAGGTCCAGGAATTGCATACCTCGGCCGGTGTATCGCTTCGCCAATGACACCACCAACCGAAGGTTTGCCCCCAAAAGGTGGTTCTTGGCCCGCTGGCCGTCTTTCGCAATTTCATGAAGTTCACGGGCAAGCTTTGTCGTTTTTTGGGCGGACGACAGGGTGGAGAGTTTCTCTTCGGCGAACAAACCGGCCTCAATTCGCCACGCCAATTCCACTTCCTGTTCAGCGTTGAGCAGAGCGACTTTACCGATCTGCTTCAAATAATCCTTCACCGGGTCGGCCGTCGCTCCGGTGATGGTCGTGGAAATAACGGGAACGTCATCTTCGTCGGTGCTCTTGATCACAATGGCGCCAGCAGGAAGAACTTCTACTTCCGGCTCGGCGTCGTCATCGTCAGCCAATGCCTCCTGAAGTTCACCAGCCTGAGCCGCCTCAAGAACTTTTCGTCCAAGCTCCTCAGGGTCGACCTCGTCACCATCACTGTCGACTTCGGCGACATCGTCGCCATCAACCACATCGCCGTCATCAATGTTTTCCGAGTCACCCCCGGCAGCCGCAGCGGTTGCCTTCTTCTTCTGTGAGGCGCTCGTGGGAGCTTTCTTGTCCGCAGTGGCTTTCGTCGAGGCAGCTTTTGTCGCCGCTTTAGACGGGGTCTTCTTCGCTGGTGCAGTCTTCGCCGCTGCCTTCTTGGCGGGAGCCTTCGCAGCAGGCTTGCTGGCGGCCGCTTTCTTTACCGGAGCCTTGGCAGCAGGCTTGCTGGCAGTCTTCGCCGCTGCCTTCTTGGCGGGAGCCTTGGTCGCGGGGGCAGCGGCTTTCTTCGCCGGAGTCTTCGCAGCCGCCTTGGCGGTTGCGGCTTTCTTCGCCGGAGTCTTCGCAGCCGCCTTGGCGGTTGCTGCTTTCTTCACCGGAGCCTTGGCAGCAGGCTTGCTCGCTGTCTTCGCCGCTGCCTTTGTGGCAGGAGCTTTGGCCGCCGGAGTTTTTGCAGCCGGTGCCTTCTTGGTGGGAGCCTTAGCAGCGGGCTTGGTCGTGGGTGTTTTCTTCTTGGCAGAAGTCACAGGTGCTGGTGTCACTTTCTTTGGTGAGGGTTTCTTCGCCGGTGGTGGGGGCGTCTCGGCGGAAGAGATTTTCTTCCTCCCCGAGACAAACCTCTTGGCTCGATTAGTCAATTGGCCAAATCGAGTTGTCCCCTTGCTCGAAGGGGTCTTCTTTGGGGGTGTCGCCACAGGCACCTACTTCACATCGACGGGCAGTAGGAAGACCCTTGTCAAGTCCGCGCGCGAACCTGAAGGGTCTAAGCCCCCATTATGGCACGTATTACACCTACTCGCTGTTTGGCAACTCATCGGTCACATCGTCAGCGCCCCGACGGTCTGGTGAGGCCTCCTGGCGGTGAGACAGAAACTCTTGTAACTGTTCAGCAATCTCGTCAGCACTGGGAATTTCACCGGCAGCATCCATCAACGGCGACGCGAGCGGGTTGTCTTCCATATAAGAATCGTGGCGCTTCTCCAACGCCCCCACCAGTTTCGCTAACTCGTCGTTAGATTCCAACTGTTCGGTAATGCCCCCCAGGAACCCTCGTCCGAGTTCGCGAAGCGAATCGGTGGGAAAAATACGACCCGTGCTTGCGGTAATCGATTCCAACGCGGTGACAGCTGCCGAGGGGAACTCGGTGTCCGCCAAGTAGTGGGGAACAAGGATGACGAAGCCACTCACCGGGTGGTTCTTGTGTGCAAGGGCGTACTCGACCGAATGCATGAGGGTCCCGGGAACTTTTGTTGTTGGCCGCCAGACCGACATCCGATCGGTAATGTCTTGTCGGTTTCCACTCACCGTCACCCCCAACGTTCTGGTGTGTGGCACCGGCATGGGGATAGCGTGCACCCAGGTGGTTGAAGACACCTGGAAGTGGTCAACAAGATCGGAAATCGTTTTGGTGACGGCCTCCCATTTCAGGTCAGGCTCGTACCCGCTGAGAAACAAAAAAGGGTCTCCCAGTTCATCTCTCACCAGGCTGACCCCCAGCCGCGGAGGCTCATAAGAGGTCAGGTGGGTTTGGTCGAACTCAAAAATAGGTCGCCTCGCCCGATAATCCAACAGGGCGTCGTTATCGAACCGACCGACCTCATCTGCGGGAAGAGTTGTCAACACGTAGTCATTCATTTGACTAACGGCACTTCCCGCATCGGCAAACCCGGTCAACCCCGCGACGAGAGGCAACCCAGGGGGCACCTGGGGCGCGTTCTCCGCTGGGCGGAATAGCTCGTTGGCAAACATGTTCCCCCCATCGTACAAAACGGGTCTTGGCGTAAGCCGATTTCAGTGAGACACGCGGGCCGGCCAGCTAACATGGGCGGGTGAAGAACTGGACAGTGAGCGTTTCCGATTCCCCCGCATTCGAGTTGGAATGCGATGCCCTCATCCTCGGGGTGGTACCCACCGATGACGGTGTAGACCTCCACGAGGCCACCCTCAGCGCCGATCACCGCGAAGCTGTGGTTTCCTGGGCTCGCGCCCTCTCCCTGAAAGCAGGGGTCGACGACGCGAAGAAGCTTCCCGCGCCCGAAGGGTGCGGCGCGACAAGTATTGTCCTGGTGGGTTTGCCCAACACCACCCCCACCGCCGATGACATTCGATATGCCGCAGGTGTGGGGGCGAGAACTGCCGGTGATGCCCGCGTCATTGGGGTCGCACTCCCCTGCGGGGAGACCGCCCACACGCTGGCCGCCGTTGAAGGTGCACTACTTGGCGCCCACAAAACAACACAACCGGAGAAGGCGCACAGCGCAGACCAGATGCGGTCACTCATTGTCCGAAGTGCGACCGGCACACCTGACATCGACCACGCTGTCATCTCCGCATCAGCCGTGGCGTGGGTGCGTGAACTGGTCACTGAGCCTCCCAACATGTTGTACCCGGAAACATTTGCCGACCGGGTTGCCGACTTCTCTGACGGCGCCCCTCTCACCGTCGAGGTATTCGATGAGGACGCCCTCGAAGCAGGCGGTTTTGGTGGAATTCTTGGGGTGGGGCAAGGCTCCAACCGGCCGCCGCGCCTCGTAGCGATTCGGTACCAGCCCAACAATCCCACTGGTCACGTCGCGCTTGTGGGCAAAGGAATCACGTTTGACTCGGGGGGACTATCGCTAAAACCAGCGAACTCTATGGTCGGCATGAAGTACGACATGACGGGTGCTGCCACTGTCGCAGCTGCCGTCATCGCCGCTGCTCGCCTGGGCGCTCCCGTTCAGGTCACTGGGTGGTTGTGTTTAGCAGAGAACATGCCGTCTGGAGGGGCCATTCGACCCAACGATGTCCTGACCATTCGAGGCGGAAAAACCGTCGAAGTGTTGAACACCGATGCTGAAGGCCGCCTGGTCATGGCTGATGGCCTTCAGCGAGCAAGCGAAGACACCCCCGACCTCATTATTGACGTCGCCACTCTCACTGGTGCTGCCCGCGTAGCGCTCGGCGAGCGCTACGCAGGTCTCATGGGTGACGACCTTGCCGTTCAGGTGGTGAGGTCAGCAGCAGAAGCCGCAGGAGAACTGGTCTGGCCGATGCCCCTGGCTGCTGAGCTTCGAACCCTGTTGGACAGTGATGTGGCAGACATTGCCAACGCTAAACCGGGCAACCCGCTTGGTGGAATGCTGCTTGCCGGCCTGTTCTTGAAAGAGTTTGTAGGGCTTCGGGACCCGGACGATGACACCTCCGGGCCTATCCCCTGGGCGCACATCGACATGGCGGGTCCCGCCTCCAACTCATCGAGCGCTTTCGGGTACACCCCGAAGGGTGCAACGGGCGCGTTGACGAGGACACTGATTGGGGTGCTGTTCGCCGGTGACCGCCACGTCACCACACTGGCCCAGCAGTAGTAGGCTAGGAAAGCAAAGCGGGCTTTCGCCGTGTGGCCGAGCCTGCGAAACACCACATCCAGCCGAGGAGTGCACTGTCGTGGCGGAACACACTTTTGACCTTGTCGTTTTGGGCGGTGGCAGCGGCGGTTACGCCGCAGCACTGCGAGCAAGCCAGTTGGGGATGACTGTTGGCCTCATTGAAAAAGACAAGGTGGGGGGAACATGCCTCCACGTCGGCTGTATTCCCACGAAAGCTCTCCTGCACGCCGCAGAGGTGGCGGACGCTACCCGCGACGCTGGCCAATTTGGAGTGAAAGCGACCCTTGAAGGCATTGATCTTCCGGCAGTCAATAACTATCGAGACGCCATCGTCTCGAGCAAATATAAGGGCCTACAGGGCCTCATTAAAGCTCGGGGCATCACCACCATTGAAGGCCAGGGCACACTGATTTCCCCGACCACTGTTCAGGTCGGCGACGACACAGTGGTGGGAAAAAACGTGGTGTTGGCCACCGGTAGTTACCCCCGCACACTTCCTGGCCTGAACATTGGTGGCCGTATTTTGACCTCTGAGCAGGCGTTGCAGCTCGATTATGTGCCGAAGTCTGTTGTGGTGTTGGGTGGCGGGGTTATCGGTGTGGAGTTTGCCAGTGTGTGGCGGTCGTTTGGCTGCGAAGTCACCATCATTGAAGCGTTACCGCACCTGGTACCGATGGAAGACGAGTCAGTCTCGAAGCAGTTTGAGCGCGCCTACCGCAAACGCGGAATCAACTTCTCTGTGGGGGTTCGCTTCCAAGAAGCGGTCCAGACGGACTCGTCCGTCAAAGTGACACTGGAAAACGGGGACACCTTCGAGGCGGACCTGCTGCTCGTTGCCGTGGGGCGCGGTCCCCGAACCGACGGGATGGGTTTTGACCAGGTGGGCGTCACCATGGACCGCGGTTTTGTTCTCACCGACGAGCGGCTGCGCACCAACATTCCCGGTGTGTGGGCGGTCGGTGACATTGTCCCCGGTCTCCAACTAGCTCACCGCGGTTTCCAACACGGGATTTTTGTCGCTGAGGAGATCGCCGGCATGAACCCCATGGTTGTCAGTGACCAAAACATTCCCAAAGTCACCTACTCAGAACCGGAGGTGGCGTCGGTGGGTTTGAGCGAGAAAGCCGCCAGGGAGAAGTTCGGTGACGACAAGATTTCCGTTTACGACTACAACCTGGCCGGAAACGGGAAAAGCCACATTTTGGAAACATCCGGGTCTATTAAAGTTATCCGCGAAGTGGATGGACCGATTCTCGGTGTTCACATGATTGGTGCTCGGGTGGGGGAACTCATCGGCGAAGCGCAAGTTGCTGTGAACTGGGATGCCCACCCTGAAGATGTGGCGCCACTGCTCCACGCCCACCCCACGCAAAACGAGGCTCTGGGCGAAGCCTTCCTCGCCATCGCAGGGAAACCCCTGCACGCGCTGTAAGACGTATCCCACAAAGGAGAAAGTAACAATATGAGTGACGTCACCCTCCCCGCTCTTGGCGAAAGTGTCACCGAAGGAACCGTCACCAGGTGGCTGAAAAACGTCGGTGATACGGTCGCCGTCGATGAACCACTGGTGGAGATCTCGACCGATAAAGTCGACACTGAGATTCCTTCCCCCGTGGCCGGCGTTCTGCAAGAGATTCTCGTCCAAGAAGATGAAACCGTTGAGGTTGGTGCCGTATTGGCACGAGTCGGCGATGGCGCCGCTGCTCCGGCCGCTGAACCTGCTGCCCCCGCTGCCGAACCTGCTGCCCCCGCTGCCGAACCGGTAGCTCCTCCAGCTCCGGAACCTGTCGCGACTCCCACTCCCCCGGCTCCTGCCCCCGAACCGGTCGCAACACCTGAGCCGGCTGCAACTCCTGAGCCGGCTGCGGCCCCCGCTCCCGCAAGTCCGACGCCCGCCCCTGCCGCTGCCCCTGCCGCTGCTCCTGCCGCCGCAGGAGGTTCAGACGCCCACTATGTGACCCCAATTGTTCGGAAGCTTGCCGCCGACATGGGTGTTGACCTCGCTCGCGTTACGGGAACCGGTGTGGGGGGACGCATTCGCAAAGAAGATGTCCTGCAGGCTGCTGCGACAGCGCCTGGGGCTGCAGTCCCTGCATCAGCTAGCCCAGCGCCCCCAGTTGTTGAAGTGTCTGCGCTTCGTGGAACAAGCCAGGCGATGACACGCCTTCGCAAGGTTGTTGCTGAGCGGGCCGTGGCGTCGATGCAGTCAACCGCTCAGCTCACCAGCGTGGTTGAAGTGGATGTCACCCACGTGGCTCTCTACCGGGACTCGGTGAAAGAAGAGTTCCACCGCTCAACGGGTGTCAAGCTGACCTTCTTGCCGTTTTTCGTCAAGGCGGCCGCAGAAGCATTGCGCAGTTACCCCATCATCAACTCCACGGTTGACGGCGAGAATATTGTCTACCCAGCTACGGAGAATGTTTCCATTGCGGTGGATACTGAACGCGGTCTTCTCACCCCAGTCCTCAAAGACGCCGGTGATAAGAACCTGGTTCAGATTGCAAAAGACATTGCCGATTTGGCAGAGCGGACGCGCTCCAACCAGTTGAGCCCCGATGAGCTTTCCGGCGGCACCTTCACCGTCACCAATACCGGTTCACGTGGTGCTTTGTTTGACACGCCAGTGGTGTTCTTGCCACAGTCAGCCATTTTAGGAACCGGTGTGGTGGTGAAACGCCCCGTGGTGATCAGCCAAAACGGAGCCGACGCCATTGCCGTTCGACACATGGTCTACCTGGCCCTGTCTTACGACCACCGCATCATCGACGGCGCAGACGCGGCCCGGTTCCTCGGCCAGATCAAAAACCGCCTCGAACAGGCCGCCTTCTCCGGCGACCTCGGACTGTAAATAATCTGGTAGGGGGAAGTTATGGCAGCGGAACCAGAGAAGGAGCCCGGCAAGCTCAAGCAAATGTGGCGAGTATTACAAATGACTCGCCGGGGCGACAAGTGGATTGTCCCCATCCTCATTGTCAGCCTCCTCGGGCCTTTGGCCCTGGGTATTGTCCTGCCCTTCACCGTGTTACCCGGTGGCATTTTCACAAAGATCTTGTGGATCACTACCGGCCTTCTCGCCGGGTTGCTCCTCGCTCTGGTGATTTTGGGCAATCGAGCTGAAAGTGTCGCCTACCGCCAAATAGCTGGACAGCCGGGCGCTGTCGGAGCGATCTTGCAGGGCTCACTGAGGCGGGCGTGGCAAACCAGCGAGTTTCCCGTCCAGGTGAACCCTCGCACCCAAGACGCGATCTACCGCGCGGTCGGAAAGTGTGGTGTCGTGTTGATTGCTGAAGGCCCAAAAACTCGGGTCAAAAAAATTCTCGAAGATGAAAAGAAGATGGTGGCGAGAGCAGTCCCACAGGTGACCATTCACGTTGTCCACGTCGGACCGGACGACGCCTCCACGCCGCTTCCAAAGTTGCGAAAGACGCTGTATAAGTTCAAGAAGGAACTCAATAAGGCGGAAGTGTTGGCTGTCTCTCACCGGCTGTCGTCGCTGAAAAAACCCGGTTCCATTCCCATGCCGAAAGGCATCGACCCATTCAAGGCGCGCGCACCGAAACCTCGCTAGCGGCTCACCATAATGGTGCCGACGATTCGGTCGTGCACACCCCTCTGGTCCCGGTCCATCATGATCGCAGGAATCACCAGGATTATCAGCCACGGTCGAATCAGCGGGGCAATCATTCCCAAAGCACCACCCGTGATCGGAGCAATGCGCATCTTGGTGAGCAGGTGTCCCGGCGACCCACCGATGACGAGACCAAAAAGCATGTGCATGACAACGAAAATGAGGCCCGTCACAAAACCGTTGTGGTCGAGCCAGTCGAGGCCGTACCAGCCAACGGCAATAGCAATGGAGATGCCCATAGAGATGGCCCAGTCAATGCAAATTCCGCCGACCCGTCGCAGAAGTGACGGCACAGACCGGGGCCCATCCTCGGGTAATCCAAAAACCTTGCCCGGCCAATAGTTGTCGCTTTCACTCACCTGACACAGTGTAGTTCGGGTGTGGCGTGTAACATCCCGGAAACATTTCGGATACGCCGTCGTTATTGGCCGGTCGTAGTGTCGGGATAACGCATGAGCGTTTATTCACACCAATCACAGGAGCACACCATGTTCAAGGATTCGTCCGAGGTTCTCGCCTTCATCAAGGACACCGATGTGAAGTTTGTTGACATTCGTTTCACCGACCTTCCCGGCGTCCAACAGCACTTCAACCTTCCCGCCTCAGCAGTCGATGAAGAATTCTTCGCCATCGGGCAACTCTTTGACGGGTCGTCAATTCGCGGCTTCCAGTCCATCCACGAATCAGACCTGCAGCTCATCCCCGACGTCACCAGCGCCTATGTTGACCCGTTTAGAACCGAGCGCACCCTGGTGATGGTGTTCGACATCTTCAACCCCCGCAACGGTGAGGTCTACGGTCGTGACCCGCGTCAGGTTGCGAAGAAGGCTGAAAAATACCTCGCCTCCACGGGGATCGCCGACACTGCATTCTTTGCTCCGGAAGCCGAGTTCTATATTTTCGACGACGTCCGCTACGAAGTGAAGCAAAACACCAGCTTCTACTCGGTCGACTCCATCGAAGGCGCCTGGAACACCGGGCGGGAAGAAGTAGGCGGAAACCTCGCCAACAAAACCCCCTTCAAGGGCGGATACTTCCCTGTTAGCCCGGTTGACAAGTTCGCCGACCTTCGGGACGACATCGTGTTGAAGTTGGAAGAGGTGGGGTTGAAGGTAGAGCGCAGCCACCACGAGGTGGGGACGGCCGGTCAGGGAGAAATCAACTACCGCTTCGACACGATGGTCCGCGCCGCCGACGACATCTTAAAGTTCAAATACATCGTCAAGAACACTGCAGACGACTGGGGCAAGGTCGCGACATTCATGCCCAAGCCGCTTTTCGCTGACAACGGGTCGGGCATGCACACCCACCAATCGCTGTGGAACGACGGCACACCGCTGTTCTACGACGAAGCCGGATACGCAGGGTTGAGCGACCTTGCCCGCTGGTACATCGGTGGCCTCCTGAAGCACGCCCCAGCTGTCCTCGCGTTCACCAACCCGACAATCAACTCCTACCGACGTTTAGTGAAAGGCTTCGAAGCTCCGGTCAACCTGGTGTACTCATCCGGTAACCGGTCGGCGGCGATTCGTATCCCCGTCACGGGAACCAACCCGAAGGCAAAGCGCATCGAGTTCCGCGCCCCCGACGCCTCCGGAAACCCCTACCTGGCCTTTGCGGCTCAGATGATGGCCGGTTTGGATGGAATCCAGAACAAGATTGAACCCCACGAACCGGTCGACAAAGACCTCTATGAGTTGCCCCCCGAGGAAGCCAAAGGAATTCCTCAAGTCCCCGGTTCGCTGTCAGAATCCTTGGATGCTCTCGAAGCAGACCACGAATTCCTCACCCGCGGTGGTGTCTTCACCGAAGACCTCATCCAGGCCTGGATCTCGTACAAGAGGGAAGCAGAACTGCTCGCCTACGCGCAGCGCCCGCACCCCTTCGAATACGAACTGTACTTCTCTGTCTAATCATCTACTGTGAGCGGTCTGTGGCCCCGGACTCCGGGGCCACAGGTTTTTCGTGGGCCCCTCTAGGCCTGCCCATTGCCCGAGAAATGGCGCTCATAGACTTGTCGGGCGATTCTCGTGTGCCGCAGATAGTGTTCTTCCAGTCGCGTCGCACTCCGAGGCGGATAGCCAAGAAGCCGAGCGGCTCCTTCCAACACGTCGCGGTCAGCGGGGAGAACATCCCCCGGCCGACCAAACAGGGTCAACGCGTTTCTCACACCGGTTGCGAGCACCCAGGCGTCGGCCAGCACTTTCGTGTCACTGGCTGGAATAAGCCCTTCGGCGGCCAAAGCGTCTAACCCATCAAGTGTGGTGACGGTTTGCAGGGCAGGGTAGGCGTGGCCGTAGGAGAGCTGAAAGAGCTGAACTAGCCATTCGACGTCACTCAGTGACCCGCGCCCCAGTTTAAGGTGCCTTTTGGGGTCAGCACCCTGCGGCAACCTCTCCCCCTCCACCCGCGCTTTGATGCGGCGAATTTCTCGAAGTGCTTCCGGCGGGAAATCTGCCGGGTAGCGGATGCTATTTGCCAGCTCGGTAAAGTCGCTCAACAGCTCGGGTGAGCCAGCTATCGGGATGGCCCGAAGTAGTGCTTGGGCTTCCCACCCCAACGCCCACCGTTCGTAATATTGGCGGTAAGCATCGAGTGATCTGACCATCGGTCCGTTTTTCCCTTCGGGGCGTAAACCGGCGTCAAGCTCGAACGGAAAAAGTACATCGTCGGTGAGTTCGGTGATGCGTTTCACCACCTGAAGCGCTTCGGGAGCTGCTTGGTCTCCGATACCAACATCTCGGAACACCCACAAGACGTCAGCATCAGAGGAAAATCCGAGCTCTCCACCACCAAACCGCCCCATCGCAATGACGCCAAACTCTACTCCGTCAGGAACATCGGCTAGGGCAAGACCACCGTGAATGTATGCCACGTGAAGGTCGGTGAGAGCTTTCCCGACGGTGCGAGCGTCAATGGACCCCAGAATGGAACCCATCGATAGTCGCAGCAGTTCACGCCGGCGAAACTGCCGAAGGGCGTTGGCGCCCGCCTGATGGTCATCGGCATAACGCTGAGCGATGGCATCCATCTCATCGACCAGAGATGACCGTGTGCGAGGTTGTAATTCATCCCCATCGTCCAACCAACGGGCCCCATCGGGGATGCGCTCAAAAAGCGCGGCCACGTAACCGCTGGTGGCGAGCACCTTGGACAACCTGTTGGCTGCGCCCGAAGAATCTCGCAACATTCGCAAGAACCAGTTTTTCTCCCCCAAGTCGTCACTGAGACGCCGAAAAGCCAAGAGCCCCCTGTCAGGGTCTGTTCCCTCGGCGAGCCACCGCAAAATCACCGGCAACAAGTTGCGGTGTATCTGAGAACGCCTCGAGACCCCCTGGGTGAGTGCGGTGATGTGTGACAGGGCCCCGTCGGGATCTTTGAAACCTGAGGCGCGAAGACGGTCAGTGGCCTGCTCGCTGGTCAGCTCAATTCCCTGCTCCCCTCCCAACCCAGCAACAGCAGACAGCAGTGGCCGGTAAAAGAGGCGCTCGTGTAAAGATCTGACCTGTCGTTGCACCCCCCGCCACAACTCGACCAGCTCATCAGCGTTATCCGCGAGGGTGGTGGAGCGGGCTAGGACACGAAGGGCTTCCTCATCTCTTGGCATGAGGTGTGTTCTCACCAGGGCTGAGAGCTGCAAACGATGCTCCAGGGTGCGAAGAATGCGGTACGCCTGATCAAACTCGTATGCTTCCGGCCTGCCTACGTATCCGCGATCAGCCAAAGCGTGAAGAGAGTCGAGTGTGGCCAGGCGCCTCACGTGTTCGTCGGTCCCGCCATGAACAAGTTGCAGAAGCTGGATGGTGAACTCGACATCACGCAATCCCCCTGGACCCAGTTTGAGTTGAACATCCACCTGGTCGCTCGGGATATGGTCGGTCACTCGTTCGCGCATCCGTTGAACCTGCTCAACAAAGCCTTCCTTTGTTGAGGCGGCCCAAATCATGGGATCAACACTCTCGCGATACTTCTTCCCCAGGTCGTGGTTTCCCGCCACCGGGCGAGACTTGATGAGAGCTTGGAACTCCCAATCCTTGGCCCACCTTTCGTAGTAGGCGATATGTGAAGAAAGAGTGCGCACCAGGGCGCCATCTTTACCTTCAGGTCTGAGGTTTGCATCAACCTCCCACAGCCCCGGCTCCACCCCGTACTCCATGAGCACACGTTGCAGACCAACAGCTATCTGAGTGGCCTGACGCACGACATCATCAGAGTTGGCGCCGTCTGGCACATCTGTGACATAAATGACGTCAACATCTGAGAGGTAGTTCAACTCTCTTGCGCCCAACTTCCCCATACCAATTAACGCCAACGGAACATCCTCAGCGCTCCAGCCGGTGTCTCGCCGCATGATGCGAAGAGCGACCTCTAGCGCGGCCGAAGCCAAATCCGATAATCCGGCCGCCACGGTGTCAAAAATGTCCGGCGGATGGGGGTGAGAGAGGTCAAAAAGGCTCAGTCGAACAAGTTCCGACCGGTACGCCACGCGCACGGCTTGAGTGGCATCTGGCAAAGCCAAGGAACGTGTTGCGGCATCGAACACAGCAACCGCTTCGTCGTGGCTCAGAGGTCTGGTCAGGGTCGCCGTTAGGCACTGCCAGTGACCGGGGTTTCTCATAAGAAAATCGGTCAAACCCGTGCTTGCACCGGTTGCGCGGATAAGGGCCTGGCGGTATTCGGGGTGCGCAAGTATGTGTTTCGTGGCGTCTGGCTGCGACTCCAACAACGTGGCGACAGACGCCAACGCTTGGTCCGTGTTTGCCGCGACAGTAAAAAGTTCTGGCTGCAAACCGGTGCGATGCAGGGTGTCACGCGCTTCGCTGAGGCGAACAAAACCGACACGGGCCAGTTCAGACAGCGACGACGGGCTTCGCACCATGGTCAGTGACTACAGAATCTCCAGGTTGGACTGGAGCTCATAGGGCGTTACCTGGGCGCGGTATTCCTCCCAATCGCGACGCTTGTTGAGCAGCACGTAGTTGAATACTTGCTCGCCGAGAGTTTCGGCAACCAGTTCACTATCTTCCATGAGAGCGAGCGCGCGGTCGAGGCTTGCGGGTAATTCTTCGTAGCCGAGGGCACGCCTCTCCCCCGGGGTCAACTCCCACACGGTGTCCTCCGCTTCCGGCGGGAGAACATACTCTTCGCGAATACCTTTCAAACCCGCTGCCAGAAGAAGGGAAAAAGCCAAGTAGGGGTTGGTCGCTGAATCCATGCCCCGGTATTCCACCCGGGCACTTTGGCCCTTACCCGGCTTATACAGCGGAACTCTCACCAGCGCGGAGCGGTTGTTGTGACCCCAGGTGACGTAACTGGGGGCCTCATGCCCACCCCACAGCCGCTTATACGAGTTCACAAACTGGTTAGTGACAGCAGTAATTTCGGGAGCGTGTTTCAACAGCCCCGCCACAAATGATCGACCAATCTTCGAGAGTTGATATTTCTGACCCTGGTCGAAAAAGGCATTCGTGTCGCCCTCAAAGAGGGACAGGTGGGTGTGCATACCGGAACCGGGAAACCCGGCTAAGGGTTTCGGCATAAACGTTGCATAGACACCCTGCTCGATGGCGACCTCTTTGACCACGGTGCGGAAAGTCATAATGTTGTCGGCGGTGGTGAGGGCGTCGGCGTAACGCAGATCGATTTCGTTTTGGCCGGGACCTGCTTCGTGGTGTGAAAACTCCACCGAAATACCCAGGTCTTCCAGCATCCGCACGGCGCGACGCCTGAAATCGTGGGCGGTGCCGCCGGGGACGTTGTCAAAGTATCCTGCCTTGTCAACAGGTTCCGGTCCGTTTTCCCCATAACTGCTCGACTTCAGCAGATAGAACTCGATTTCTGGGTGAGTATAAAAGGTGAAACCTAAATCGGCCGCGCCGGCAAGCTGACGCTTCAACACGTGTCTCGGGTCTGCGGCTGCCGGCTCCCCGTCCGGGGTGGTGATGTCGCAAAACATTCTGGCGGTCGGGTCAACCTCCCCCCGCCACGGCAAAATCTGGAAAGTGGTGGGGTCGGGGTGCGCGAGGACATCTGCCTCAAAAGCCCGAGTGAAGCCTTCAATGGACGACCCGTCGATACCGACACCCTCGTGGAAAGCCCCCTCGACTTCTGCCGGGGCCACAGCAACCATTTTCAACGTACCGACAACATCGGTAAACCAGAGGCGAATGAACTTAACGCCTCTCTCTTCAATTGTCCGCAGCACAAACTCTCGCTGCTTATCCATGATGGTTCCCTCCGGCCACGCTCAACTGGGTCACCCCATTAGGCTACTGGGTATGCCCAGTTTGCGCGTCGCGCTTGCCCAAACTCACCCCGTTGTGGGGGATTTTCAGGCCAACACCGCCGGCCTCCTCGCCGCCTGCCGCAACGCCTACGACCAGGGCGCGCAGGTGGTGGTTGCCGGTGAATTGGCTCTGAGCGGCTACCCGATTGAAGACCTTGCACTTCGGGACACCTTTTTAGCGGCAGGGACACGGTCTGCTCAAATGTTTGCACAGAAGTTGGCCGAGACGGGCATGGCTGACCTTGTCGTCGTGGTGGGCCACCCCAGCGGCCCGCACCCCACCCTGACCACGCCGTTCACCCCCACGCACCCCCAACGGGCCAAAAACGTTGTCAGCGTCTGTCACGGTGGGGACATCGTTGCCACATATGCCAAACACCATCTGCCCAACTATGGTGTTTTTGACGAGTTCCGCACTTTTGTTCCCGGCACAGACAACCTCATTGTCCGAATTGGTGGCGTGGACTGCGGAGTAATTATCTGCGAAGACCTGTGGCGAGATGACGGTCCGATACAGACCCTCACCGGGTACCCCATCGGACTCCTGCTTGTTCCCAACGCCTCACCGTTTGAACGAGACAAAGACGAAGTCAGGCTTCCCCTTGTCACCCGCCGCGCCACGTCAATGAAAACCACCGTGTGTTACACCAACATTGTCGGCGGTCAAGACGACCTCGTCTTCGACGGTGATTCCATGGTCGTGGGACCAGGCGGAGAACTGCTCGCCAGAAGCCCGCAGTTCATTGACCACCTGATTGTGGTCGACTGCGATGTGCTCTCAGCAGACGAGGCGACACCCCTGCCCCCGAACACGCGGCTTGTTGACGTCCCGGCGAGGAGCATCACAGACCCCCCGGCCCTTCCGCCGACCATCGCCCCCGCTCTCGATGACAATGACCAGTTGTGGCAGGCGCTCGTTCTGGGGCTTCGCGACTATGTGGAAAAAAACGGTTTTCGCAGCGTGATTCTGGGTCTCTCCGGGGGCATCGACTCAGCCGTGTGCGCAGCTCTCGCCGTTGATGCGCTGGGGCAAGACCGGGTCGTGGGAGTGTCAATGCCGAGTGTTCACTCCAGTGACCATTCCAGGAACGACGCCGCAAATTTGGCGGAAAGGCTTGGCATCACCTACCGGGTGGAACCCATTGCAGATCTTGTTTCCCCGTTTGACCAACAATTGGGGCTCACCGATTTGGCAGCCGAAAACGTTCAAGCGAGGGTCCGTGGAGTGATTTTGATGTCGCTCAGCAATACCGACGGCCACTTGGTGTTGACGACTGGAAACAAAACAGAGCTCGCCGTGGGTTATTCGACGATTTATGGTGACAGTGTCGGCGGCTATGCGCCCATCAAAGATGTCCCCAAAATGTTGGTGTGGGAATTGGCCAGGTGGCGAAACCAGGTCGCAGAGAAGCGCGGCGTCACTGCGCCCATCCCCCCCAATTCAATAGACAAACCTCCCAGTGCGGAGCTTCGGCCCGGGCAACTCGACCAAGACTCGTTGCCTGACTACGCCGTCTTGGACGCCATCTTGGACCTATTTATTGTCAAAGGTCTCGACGTGCCCGATATTGTCCAAGAAGGCTTCGACGAAGAAACAGTGAAAACCGTGGTGACACTGGTGGACCGAGCTGAGTGGAAAAGACGTCAGGGGGCAATTGGGCCGAGAATTTCCTCGGTCGCATTCGGCCGAGACCGTCGTCTGCCTGTCACCGCCAGGCGGACACCTCCTGAAGGCGGGTAG
Organism: Microbacteriaceae bacterium; assembly: GCA_007117135.1. Classification (GTDB taxonomy): domain Bacteria; phylum Actinomycetota; class Actinomycetes; order Actinomycetales; family Microbacteriaceae; genus Pontimonas. The sequence goes on from SKHB01000010.1 coordinate 59,209, forward strand.
GGTGGTCGCATGACCGAGCCGGTAAAGCGCGTGCGTGTCCGCCATTTTGGCCAGGCAAAACATGACGGCACGAAAATTGTTGGCCTCACCTCCTACGATTACCTCACGGCCGGCATTTTTGATCGTGCCGGTGTCGACTTCCTGTTGGTTGGTGACTCAGCCGGAAACGTGGTCTTCGGCCACGACACCACCGTTCCCACCACGGTTGATGAGCTCATTCCCCTCACCAAAGCGGTCGTTCGAGCGTCAACACGAGCTCTTGTCGTCGCCGACCTCCCCTTTGGGTCGTACGAGTCAGGGCCTGACGATGCCCTACATACTGCCGTTCGTTTCATGAAAGAAACCGGTGCACACGCGGTGAAATTAGAGGGTGGTGTTCGCTCCACTCCCCAAATCGAAAGACTTGTCAACTCGGGTATTCCTGTCATGGGTCATGTCGGCTTTACGCCACAGTCAGAACACGGCCTGGGAGGCCATGTTGTTCAGGGGCGCGGAGCAAACAGGCAGCAAGTCATCGACGACGCTGTGGCTGTGGAACGGGCGGGAGCGTTTGCGGTGGTGTTGGAGATGGTGCCGGAAAACGTCGCCACAGAGGTGACGCAAGCTCTCACCATCCCCACCATTGGTATTGGTGCCGGCCGTTACACCGATGGTCAAATTCTTGTCTGGACGGACCTGTTGGGTGTGAACACCGGTCGACTCCCCCGATTTGTCACCGAATACGCCCAGTTGGCTGCACACATGGGTGACGCCGTGGCATCTTGGCGTGACGATGTCAGAAACGGCGTTTTTCCTTCCGAAGAGAACATCTTCACAGACGACTAATTCCCCTCCCCCTGCTCATCCTCGTCCCACGCCTTGGAGCGCTCACGCCAAATCTCTGGCGCCCTCAGGGCTTCCTCTCGAGTGGCGTAGGGGCCATCTCGATGAATTGACGGGGACTGGCGCCCCTTTTCTACTTCGCCTGTTTTGTGGTTATACCACCAGGCATCATCAGCTGACACAGCCATCGCAGCGCCCCTTTCGCCCGCACTCAGACACCTCGCTTACACTCATAGGGTGCCAAAAAATCCTTCGGGTGTGCTGATTCCGGGAATTCTCTCGCCATGGCGGGAGGTTCCCGAATCCATTGTTCGACCCGAGTATGTCGGAAAAAAGTCCGCCAAGGAAGGCTTTGTGGGGGACTTTTATTCCCCCGACGACATTGAGAAGATTCGTATCGCAGGTTCCCTTGCAGCCCGAGCGCTGGTCGAAGTGGAGAAGGCCATCTCGCCGGGAGTGACCACCGACCGTTTAGATGCCATCGCCCACGACTACCTGATTAGCCATGGCGCCTACCCGTCAACCCTTGGTTACCGCGGTTACCCCAAGTCCTGCTGCACGTCCATCAACGAAGTTATTTGTCACGGCATCCCCGACGACACTGTCCTAGAAGACGGCGACATTGTGAACGTTGACATCACCGCATACATTGACGGCATGCATGGCGACACCAACAAGACTTTTGCCGTCGGGACAGTTTCCGAAGAAACAGCGCTTCTCATTGAGCGCACCGAGGAGGCCATGAACCGGGGCATCCGGGCAGTCAAGCCAGGCCGTCAAATAAATGTAATCGGCCGGGCCATTGAAACCTATGCTGGACGTTTTGGGTACGGGGTGGTGAGGGATTTCACCGGGCACGGGGTTGGTGCGGAATTCCACTCAGGCCTGATCATTCCCCACTACGACACCGCCCCCCACGCCAGTGAGGTCATGGAAGCTGGCATGGTATTCACCATTGAACCGATGCTCACCCTCGGTGACTACACCTGGGATATGTGGGCAGACGGGTGGACAGTGACCACACGAGACAAGTCACTCAGTGCCCAGTTCGAACACACCATTGTTGTCACCGAGACTGGAGCGGAGATTTTGACACTGCCATGAGTGACCACGCAATCGGAATTGATGTCGGAGGAACCGGAATCAAAGGTGCCCTCGTGGACGTGATCACCGGCGAACTCCTCTCTGAGCGATTCAAATACTCCACACCCCCGGACGCCACTCCAGAGGATGTTGTTGACGCCATCCGGAAAATCATCGCTGATGTGGGGACGGCAGGAGACAACCTTCCCCTCGGCGTGTGTGTACCGTCTGTGGTGCGACACGGGGTCACCAAATCGGCGGCAAATATTTCTGACGTGTGGATTGATTTTCCGGCCGAAGAATTTTTGGAAAAAGCACTCGGTCGAAACATTGTCATCGTGAATGACGCCGATGCGGCCGGTGTGGCAGAAGCCCACTACGGGGTCGCCAAAGATGTTCCGGGCCTGGTTATTGTCACCACCTTGGGCACGGGCATCGGTAGTGCTTTTGTTTTTGACGGTGAGCTGGTTCCCAACTCCGAACTGGGCCACCTTGAGCTTGATGGCGCAGACGTTGAAACGACCACTTCTCGGCTGGCAGCAGAACGTGACCAGTTGGACTTCCCCGCCTGGGCCATCCGGTTGCAACGTTTTTATTCTCACGTCGTTCGAATCTTCAGCCCTGATCTGATTGTTGTGGGCGGTGGGGTGAGCAAGCAGGCAGAGAAATTTCTCCCTCTCATTGACATTGACACGCCCATTCTTCCCGCCACGCTTCGGAACAACGCCGGAATACTGGGCGTGGCGTACTTGGCGGCAACGACCAGAGACTAAAACAAGAGGCCGGCCGATACGCCGGGTTCTGTCCCACACTGTGGTGACGGCCATCTATCTCGAGGTCACGTTGCCGTGACCCTCTAGCGACCTACCCGGTGTCTAGGCGAGCAACCGTATCGACACCTGCTTGGTCTTGCTCCGGGCGAGGTTTACCAAGCAAACACAGTCACCTGTGTTTCTGGTGGTCTCTTACACCACCTTTTCACCCTTACCCCCGGAGGGGCGGTTTATTTTCTGTGGCACTATCTCGCGGATTACTCCGGGTGGGTGTTACCCACCGCCCTGCTCTGTGGAGCCCGGACGTTCCTCGGCAACCCTCAGGTTGACGCGACCGTCTAGCCGACCTCTTGAATTAGTGCTCTTAGAATACCGCGCCCGGGCATATCCGCACTAGTAGAGGTGTTCAAAGTCAGCGCCCGTATCGAGGGCCTTATTGGCCAGACGGTCAGCATCAGAGTTATCTTCCCGGGGAACCCAGGTGAAACTCACCGCCATGTCTCCAATAACCTGCCAAGCGCGTTTCACCAGTTGTTGCATGTCGGGGTGCTTTACTTTCCACCGCCCAGACATCTGCTCGACAACAAGTTTCGAATCCAGGCGAATGGTCACGGTGGCATCGGGGAACAATTTTTTTGCCACTTCGACCCCCGCAATCATTCCCCGATATTCGGCGACATTATTTGTTGCCACTCCACATATCACACCCACTTCGGCAACGACGTCACCAGTGTCGGCACGGGTCACCACTGCTCCGCCAGCGGCGTCACCGGGATTACCACGGGATGCGCCATCGGCGTGAATAATCAGCTCAGTCACCGAAAAAGCCTAACCGGCGCGAACCAAAATAGCGTTCGAATCGGGGCACAACAGCACATCGTCATCAGCCGCCTGCCGGATCTGCTGCAAGTCTGATTCGGTGAGCTGAACACCGCTCGCTGTTGATATGGCGCCACGCAGCTCGCTCACGCCCACGCCGTACCGTTCGCGCTGTCGGTCGTAAAGCTGGACTAAATCATCGGGTAATCCGGCGGTGAGCGCTTCGCGCTGAGCCAGCAAAGCTTTTCTGTTCTGGTCCCACTCCGCGCTCTGTGAGGCAACCTCAGCGAAAGCACTATCGAGGCGGGTTTGGATGTCCGCAACCCGCGTTTTCGTTTCTCCCAGGGCGGCGGTCGCGTGGTCGAGTTTTTCCATAACCTCTAATTCGACGTCTTCGAGGAGAGTTTTGCGGGCAGCCAATGTGTGTAGCTCATGCTCCAAGCCTTGGGCGTCTTTCGCCGACGTTGTTGCTTGGAGGCGTTCTTTATCCTGGGCGATGCGCTTGTCCACGAGTTCGACGTCTGATTCAGCCCGCTTCACATCCGCCTGAAAACCGTCGACGTCCTCCTGGGCGAGCCGCAACTGTTCGCGGGCCTCCTGCAGTTCAGCTTCCGCCTCAGCAGCTACCTGCCTGGCGGGCAAAGACTGGAGAGTTTTTGCCCCCCGAACAAGGTCTGTGTCAATCTGGCCCAGCTCGAGAAGTGCTGCTTGGTGTTCGGGTGCTGCTTTCACGGTTGTCCTCCACGCCCAGTCTAGGTGGGGATAAGCCGTTGGAAAATCTCTCAGCCAGCCAAAACGACGAAATCCCACGGGTCAGTGACCAGGTCACTCACACTGACTTTCAGGTCGGGGAAAATATTCTGAAGTTCTCGCCCCGCCGACTCCACCCACATCCACTCAGCGGCAAAATGGGAAATATCAATGAGTGCCGGGCCTGCTCCCCCGCTTCGTTGGGCCTGAATTTCACTGGCCGGGTGGTGGCGCAGGTCACTGGTGATATAAACATCGGCAGAGGTGACCAGGGGGTGTGAAAGCAAAGAATCTCCCGCCCCCGCACACACAGCTACACGCGTTACCGGCGCATTCGCATCCCCGGACACTCGAATACCCGAAGCAGTGCGGGGGAGGATACCTCCGAGGGTGGTGGCAAGGTCGTACAGGCTGGTGGCCGTTGTCAGGACTCCCACCTGGCCAAGCCCGTGGCCCGGGGTGTGAGAGGGAACAATCACCTCACGGTCGGCCAGGCCCAGGGCGTTAGCTAACACCTGGGAGGTGCCCGTGGGAACCACATCGGCGTTAGTGTGTGCGGCGAGGAGCGCCATCTTATGTCTAATTAGTGCTGAGATCACGCGGCCTTTGTAGCGGTCTTCTGCCACCGAGTGCACAGGTTTGAGAAGTAAGGGGTGGTGGGAAATAACCAGATCGGCGTTCGCTTCTGTCGCCTCAGCAATGGTGTCTGGCACGGCGTCGACGACAAGTCGGATATGTGACACTGGCGCGTCGAGGTCGCCGACAACGAGACCCGGCGCATCCCAGTCTTCAGCGCCTCCCACCGGCCACAACCGCTCCAATCGTTCCAGAACACTTCGCAGTGGAAGAGGAGAACCAGACATCTGACCCACTCTAAGCCTGCGTCTTCTCTGCACCGGTCAAGGTGCCACCGCGAATACCGGCAAAGGCCGCGACAACAAAAGACACCAGCAGGGCAACGGCGACCCCCGGTTGGTAAGCCTCAACATTGTTTAGACCCAGGTCGCTCAATGGTCCCATCAGGTATCCCAACCAGGAGAAAATCGGCTGAGCAGAAACAGTCACACCCCAGCCAACAGCAATTGCCGCAACAAATCCGACCAGCGGCGCGATGCGCCAAGCAGGGTAGGAGCCGGTTGAGCTGAGCAGGACCGACGAGGTGGGGGAAACACGCCGGGTGATCGCATCCGCGACGAAAACTCCCGTCCAAGCGGCCACCACCACACCAACGACACGGACAGCGTCGACCAGGTAGGGGGTGGGGTCACCCAGGACGACCAACACCGCAAAAACAATTCCTGCCGCCAGGATTATTCCCATCGCTGCTGCCGCATATCTGGTGACCTTAAACCCGAGGCTCATGAGGGCATAACTACTGGAGTGCAGGGCGAGTGCCGCCAGGCCAAGAAGAGGAACAGCAAGCAACACCAAAGCGGGAATGGGATACCAGGCAGGCGCCAGACTCAAGATTGCATTGAAAGGGTCTTCGACCACGGCGGAGCGCCAGCTGTCACCAGAGGCTCCCAGCACCACACCCCACCCAATAAATGCCAACGGGGGAATCAGAGCGGCAACGGTCACTAGGCTGACCGCAGCGGCCGCCTTGCCGGGTCTGCCAAAGCGGGCAACGTCTGCACCAGACTGAGCCCAAAAAATCATGAAAATTGCGGCAATAACGCTCGCTGACGAAACCAGAAGAGGAACATTCCAGCTTCCTCCATCAAGAAATGCCCGGGTGGGAATGTCTACTGTCAACACAATCAGAACAGCGGCCGCAGCGAGTGACAACCCAGCGCTTACCCACAGCACCAACGACACAAACCTTCGTCCCGCCATCACCAGAGCACCAACGACAACCACGGCGATGGTCGCGAGAATGACATCTAAGGCGACGCGGTCCAGCAGCCACAGGTTTGCTTCGACATAAATCCCACTGGCTATCCAGACGGCTGCCCAAATGAAAAATGCGGACACTGTCAAACGGACAAGAAGCATCAGAACGGCGGGGGCAATGTTTCCCGCCAAACCGAAAGCTTGACGTGAGGCAATGAGGGTGGGCACACCAAGCCGAATTCCCGACACGGTGCCCACAATCAGTGGCAAGGAGCCAATAACAATGCCGACCAGGCTTGCAACGGCTGCTTGGGCGACTCCGTTACCCACCGCCATCAACCAGGCGCCAAGAATAATTCCTGCCAACGGGATGGACGTCGCCCACCACGTCCAAAACAGCTGCAGGGCACCCGCCGTGCGATTAACGTCTGCGGCTGGTTCAATGCCTACGCGGTCAAAAGAAAACCAACGTTCTTTTTCTACCGGGGTCAGCTGGAAAGGGTCCGCTGGGATCTCTTTCGTGGCAACCACATCTCGAATGGCAACCGTGTCCGTCCCCACGGCCACACCGGCAGCCACCAAAGAGGGCTCTTCGGCAACCGGGGCATCCTCCTCATCCTGGTCGTGCTCGACCTCAACGGCTGCACCCTCGGAAGCTTCACTGTCGCCATCATCCGATTTCACGTCGCCGTCATCAGGCTCGTCAACAACGAGGGGCCATTGGCTCGTCGGTGGGCTGACAGCGTCATCGTCGCTGACAACATTGTCAAAATCACTCCCCTGGCGCTGACCGGCATCATCAGTGTCGCCGGCAACCTCTTGAACTTCACCGGTGTCTGCGGCGATAGCAGCAAGCAAAGGGTTGATCGGCGTGTGTATGTCAACTTCAGGCTCTTCCTCGACTTCAACTTCAGCAACGGTTTCCGGTTCCGCGACAGGCTCCGGTTCTGGTAACGCCGGCAAGCCGCCAAAAGCTTCCCTCGCGGGGGCAATAATCTGGCGAGCTTCCTCCTCGGACACCACACCGCGCACAGTGTCCTCCCACACGGCGAAGCGCGCGTCTTCTTCTTCCCGAAGAGACAGCTGCGACTCCAACGCCGCCATCATGCCTTCGGTGGAGGCAATGTCACCATCACGAAACTTTGCCATGATGGCGTCGTCTCCCAGAGATGACCGGGTGGGCGCTGGAGGAATGACGGGACCGGCGGGTTCCGCTAACGGCGGTTGAGCTGCCGGGGCCGGCGTGGCTGCCTGATACGTGCCCTGGCTGGAATCGGGCTCCGCGGCAACCGCAGGCTGGTGTGCGGCTGCTGCTTCGCTGGCGCGTTTCGCCGCTTGGATGTCGTCGTCGCTCAGCTCGCCCAACCGTTCGGGAAACTCAGCGTTATCGGGAGGGGGAGTAAACGTTGAACGGCGCTTTGCCTCATCATTTGCTTCATTGCCTATGGTGTCCTCTTCAGCCATGGTTCAAGGATACGCAGGTTGGGGCTGTCAGCGCACTGTTGCGCCACGTGCGGCGAAGACTACTGCGCAGAGAGTCAAGGCGAGACCCAGCCCACTGAGGACGTCGAAACGTTCCCCAACAATAGTGAGTGCCAACCCTGTTGCGACTGCCGGCTCGATGAGTGCAATGGTCAGCACACTGCTCGACGTAAGCGTGCGAAGGGCTCGCGAGAAAAATACGTAACTGATGACCATCGGGCCAAGAACCAAATATCCGAGTAACCCAAGGGGTGCAAGTCCAACATCCGCGGGAATTCCAAGCGCGAGAAGGATAATCAGCAGCGGCAGAGCCCCCCCACCAAAAACGGCTCCCACCGTTGCCCGGGGGCTTTTCCCCGTCGCCATGATCTGGCCCATGGCATAAGAAAACAGGGCGTAGCTGAAGCCCGCCACCAATGCCAACAGGACCCCCGGAATAAAGCCCCCTGGTTCGGCTGACGTTTGTGACGAGTCACCGAAGGTGAGAAATAGAATGCCCGTCACGGCAAAAATGGTGGCCATCAACCAACCGGCGGTGGGTTGACGCCGCTCCACCACCCATTCGATAACTGCGACGATGACCGGTCCGGTGCCGAGGGCTATCACGTTCCCTACGGCAACCCCGGCTAAAAACATTCCCTGGTAAAACGCCAACGGGTAGATCACCACACCGGCGGCTCCTATCCAGACCCAGCTGGCATGTTCACGGGAGCTCAAAAGGGCAAAACTTGCCGGCCCGCCGATGACAAACAAAATCAGCCCACCGAAACCCATTGTGGCGGCACCAATCACCAACGGGGATAGGGCTCCACCCATTAGGTACGCCGCAGTGCCGGTGGTTCCCCACAGTGTCGCCGCGACAAGCGCGGCCAGCGTGGCGGAGGTTTTTGACACGGGGTGTTCCTTACTTCACTCTGGGCGTATAGCCTAGGGCGTGGCCATCATGGTTGACGTTTCAAGGACGGATATGAACAGTCACGAAAAATTTGAATCTTGGCAGCGGGCGAGACTACACCTCATCATCTCCCAAATCGCCCCCACACTTCTTCTCATTACTGTCGTGGCACTGCTCCAGTTTGGGCTTGCCGACGCTGACCTTTTTGTGAAGATTTCTGCCGCAGGAATCCTCCTCGCCTCGGGCATCCTGGGTGCATTAGTTCAGTTTCAATCCGCCCAAGAAGCTGAAGTGATTGCGAAAGATCTGGCCGGTGGCGAATACGACCGCACAGTGGGGCGGTCTGCTGGCTGGTTGTGGGTGCCAAAATTTGTCACCCCAACCATTTTTGTCGCGATTTTCGCGGCCCTCATGATGGCAATTTTCATCTAAGCCTTAGGCAACAACGTAAAGGGTCAGGGACCCGAGCGTCGAGAACTCGACCGTGACCGTATCCCCCGCAACAACCGGCACTGCGGCCTGACACAGGTTGCCCGAGAAAATAGCCAGCCCACCGGGAACGGGTCGCCCGAGTCGAATCATCTCGTTGATAGCCCCCCAGACGGCAATCAGGGGATTTCCGAGAAGGCGGGAGGCAACCCCCGACCCCTTCTCTTCCCCGTTGATAAGCAACGTCGCCGACTCGTTCACAATGTCCAGGTCGGTAAGCAAAAGACCCTCACCCGCCCAGACGCCCGATAGAGCCGACTGGTTGTCAGAAACGGCGTCAACCGGGTGAAAGTCCCCCTGGTGGTACCTGGAGTCAAGAATTTCAATACCGGCGTGCACCGAGGCGATAAGCGACACCAGCTCCTCGATGGATTCCACCCGGTGGTCGATGTCCCGAGAGGTAACCACCACTATCTCGGCCTCCACTTTCGGCGCCCTCCCCCGAGACACCTGAAACGGCGCCCCCGGGGGATTAATCATCGACTGGGTGAGTGTTCCAAACGTAGGGTGAGGAATGGACCACTGGTCTTGTTCTAACTGTTGGGTCAGACCGAGCTTGATGGCACGAATGGGGTCGTCGTCATTTGTGCGCTCGGCGATGGTGCCGAATTGAATGGCGTAAGCGTCGTCGAGGGTCACTCCGGGCCACAAGGAGGTCGGCCTGGTGGCAGGTTCTTTCGTCGTCGCAGCGCGGGAGAAAAGAGTTGCCCATTCTGAAGCATCTTTCGCCATGCCAGCCCCCGTCGTTTGGTGGGCCCGGAGGGACTCGAACCCCCGGCATCCACGGTGTAAACGTGGCGCTCTAACCAACTGAGCTACAGGCCCAAACTGCTCCCCAATCGTATACCGGAATAATCACCACCCGGTTTCTTAGTCCGCGCACTGTCGATAGACTGGGGCCTGCTGTGCGGGTGACCCTCGCGCGGCATCGCATTGCCAGCCTCCCGACCAGGAATGAGGACCAGATGGCCGTCAACGACCAAGATCCCTATTCGATTACCCCACTCGATTCTGATCCCGAAGAAACTGCCGAGTGGCAAGAATCTCTCGATAGCGTCGTTGACACCCGCGGCCCTCAGCGTGGCCGGGAAATCATGCTGAGTCTGCTCAAGCGCTCCAAAGAACGCCACTTGGGTGTTCCAATGGTTCCCACTACGGACTACTTGAACACGATTGCCGCCGAGAATGAGCCCGACTTCCCGGGCGACGAAGACATCGAGCGCCGCTACCGGGCATGGATTCGGTGGAACGCGGCAGTGACCGTTCACCGGGCTCAGCGTCCAGAAATTTCTGTCGGTGGACACATTTCCACCTACGCCTCATCAGCATCGCTATATGAGGTCGGACACAACCACTTCTTCCGCGGAGCCGACCACCCAGGCGGTGGGGACCAGATTTTTTATCAAGGTCACGCCTCCCCCGGCATGTATGCGAGGGCCTTCCTCGAAGGCAGGCTGAGCGAATCCCAAATGGATGGGTTCCGGCAAGAAAAATCTCACCCCTCGGGCGGGCTCAGTTCTTACCCACACCCTCGGCTCATGCCCGAGTTTTGGCAGTTCCCCACCGTGTCCATGGGCCTTGGCCCGATCAACGCCATTTACCAGGCTCAACTCAACAAGTACATTGCCAACCGCGGCATCACAGACACCTCCGATCAGCACGTCTGGGCGTTTCTGGGCGACGGCGAAATGGATGAGGTGGAAAGCCGCGGCGCTCTCCAGTTGGCCGCAAACGACCACCTGGACAATTTGACGTTCGTCATCAACTGCAACCTGCAGAGACTGGACGGCCCTGTCCGCGGAAATACCAAAATTATTCAAGAGCTGGAAAGCTTTTTCCGCGGCGCTGGCTGGAACGTCATCAAAGTGGTGTGGGGACGGGAGTGGGACGCCCTGTTGGCCGCTGACGACGATGGTGCGCTGCGGGACCTGATGAACCGCACACCTGACGGCGACTACCAAACCTACAAGGCCGAAAACGGCGCATACGTTCGGGAGAACTTTTTCGGACGCGACCCCCGCACTCTAGCCATGGTTGAACACATGTCTGACGACGACATTTGGCGTCTTCGTCGCGGCGGTCACGATTATCGAAAGGTGTATGCGGCATTCAAAGCAGCCACCGAACACAAAGGCCAACCGACGGTGATTCTTGCGAAAACGGTGAAGGGTTACGGTCTCGGTCCCAGCTTCGAGGGCCGTAACGCCACCCACCAGATGAAAAAGTTGACGCTGGAGAACCTGAAGGCATTCCGCGACGACATGCGCATTCCCATTTCTGATGCGGAACTCGAAAAAGACCCTTACCGCCCACCCTTCTACCACCCGGGTGACAACGATGAGGCTATCCAATACCTGCACGAGCGTCGCCGTGCACTCGGCGGTTATCTGCCCGAGCGTCGTTCGAAATATGTTGACGTATCTTTGCCTGGAGCCGACACTTACGCCGGCGCAAAGGGCGGCGCGGGCAAGCAAATGGTTGCCTCAACGATGGCTTTTGCGAGGCTGTTCAAAGATTTGCTTCGAGACAAGAACTTTGGCCCACGCTTCGTGCCGATCATTCCCGACGAGGCTCGCACTTTCGGGATGGACGCCTACTTCCCCACCTCCAAGATTTATAACCCGCACGGCCAAAACTATGTCTCGGTCGACCGCGAACTGCTGTTGGCGTATAAGGAAAGTGCCCAGGGCCAGATTCTGCACACCGGCATTAACGAGGCGGGGGCGACGGCCGCGTTTACCGCCGTTGGCACCAGCTACGCGACACACGGTCAACCCATGGTTCCGGTCTACGTCTTTTACTCAATGTTTGGGTTTCAGAGAACCGGTGACGCATTTTGGGCTGCTGGCGACCAGATGACCAGGGGGTTCATCATGGGCGCCACAGCTGGGCGCACCACGCTCACCGGCGAAGGCCTCCAGCACGCCGATGGCCATTCGCACATACTCGCCGCCACGAACCCCGCGGTCGTGTCATACGACCCGGCTTACGGGTATGAGATTGCTCACATCGTCCAAGACGGCCTGGAGCGGATGTATGGCGGGAATCATCCCGACCCCAATGTCATGTATTACATCACCATTTACAACGAGCCGATCCTTCAGCCGGCTGAACCCGACGGCTTGGATGTTGAGGGAGTGAAGCGAGGCCTGTACCTGCTGGCCCCTGCCCACAGCGCGCACATCCGCCGTGCCCAAATTCTGGCCAGCGGTGTTGCTGTTCCGTGGGCGTTGGAAGCCCAGGAACTGTTGGACAAAGACTGGTCAGTCTCCGCTGATGTCTGGTCGGTCACTTCGTGGACAGAGCTTCGTCGAGACGGTGTAGCGGCAGACGAACACAACTTTTTGCACCCGAACGAACCGGTTGCGACCCCCTATGTCACCGACAAACTGAGGGGTAAGCCTGGGCCATTTATCGGTGTGAGTGATTACATGCACCAAGTGCCCGACCAAATCCGACAATTTGTCCCTGGCGACTACGCCACGCTGGGCGCCGACGGTTTTGGTTTCAGTGACACTCGAGCAGCCGCACGAAGGTTCTTCTTCATCGACGGCCCGTCGATTGTGGTGAGAACACTGCAGCAGTTGGCAAAACGGGAAGAAATCGACCCAGCTGTTGTCGGCCAAGCCATCGAGAAATACAAACTGTTTGACGTGAATGCGGGAACAAGCGGCCAGGCGGGTGGCGACGCCTAACACCTCCCGCCACCTGGGCGGCAGGCACGTGAGAGGATGACGTCTCATGGCACGTAAAAGCAAAGAGGACACCCTCACCTGGCTAAAAAGTGTGTCCGGCGACCTGGCCACCAAAACGCTCGCCACCCTCGAATCGACCCTGCCGTGGTATCGACAAATGCCGGCGGCGAGACGCTCTGCGGTGGGAATGGTGGCGCAGGCAGGCATTTCTTCTTTCATCAGCTGGTACGAAGACCCCACCTCGACTGACTGGGTGGCAGCTGACGTGTTCGGTGTTGCCCCGAGAGAGCTGCTTCGATCCGTGAGTTTGCAGGAAACACTGCAGCTGATCCGCGTCGTTGTTGAGGTCGCCGAAGAGCATCTCACTGCAGATTCGCCCGAACTACGTGACGCCATCCTGCTGTATTCGAGAGAAATTGCCTTCTCAGCCGCCGATGTTTACGCCCGCGCAGCGGAAGCGCGGGGCCTGTGGGACCAGCGGCTTGAAGCACTCGTCGTTGACTCCATCCTGTCAGGCGAATATGACCGCGAATTGCCGAGCCGGATTGCCGCCCTGGGGTGGAGTGGTCACGGAGATGTGTCGGTGTTGGTGGGAACAACATCCCCCGACACCGACTCGGATCAGATTCGACGCATTCTGAGACACCTTCATGCAGATGGCCTGGTGGGAATTCAAGGCAAACGCCTTGTTGTTGTTGTCGGCCACCGAATCCCTGAACCCGGCCAACCAGCGCTCGACCACTCGAGTTTTGTGGACATAGCGAAAGCTCTTGATAGCCAGTTTGGTTCCGGACCGTTGGTGGTGGGTCCGACAGTGTCGAGTGTGGTGGAGGCGGGAACAAGTGCGAAAGCAGCCTTGTCTGCTTTTTCTGTTGCCGGGGGGTGGCGCCAGTTACCTCGACCCGTCTTAGCCGACGACTCACTGCCGGAACGTGTGTTGGCTGGTGACTACCAGGCTAAAGCCCAGCTGTTGGAGGCCATCTACTATCCGCTTCGCGACCATCCGCTGGATTTGCTGGACACAGCATGGGCTTTTTTCCTGAACGGCCACTCATTGGAAGCCACCGCGAAAGACCTGTACATCCACGCGAACACGGTGCGGTATCGGCTGAGAAAGATAGCCGAGATCATCGAGTGGGACCCCACCCACCCGCGTGATGCGCTCACCATCCACTTTGCGATTGTTGTGGGAAAAATCGGCGACAACCAGCCGACGTCTTCCACTGCGCCACAAACCTTCTAGTTTTGTAGATATCCACCATAGAATGGCCGATTCGTTGCCGACAACGGGTAGCGTTAGGGAAGTCGACAGGGAGGAAACTACTCGACATGATTGTTATCTCGGCACCTGGCCAAGGCTCCCAAAAACCTGGGTTTCTCGCCCCGTGGCTCAATCTCCCCGGTGTGAGGGATTCTCTTGCGGCATGGTCTGAGGCCATCAACGTTGACCTCATTGCACACGGGACAGTCAGCGACCAAGACACCATTCGAGATACTCAGATCGCCCAGCCGCTCATTGTCGCCGCAGGACTGTTGACAGGCCGCCTGGTTCAACAAGCCCTCGGCGAGGACGTTGCCGTGTCCTATGCCGGCCACTCGGTGGGCGAATTCACCGCCGCTGCCCTAGCGGGTGCACTTTCCGACGAAGACGCGTTGGGTCTCGTCGCTGTTCGTGGACGCGCTATGGCTGAAGCCGCAGCACGGGAAGACACCGGCATGTCGGCGGTCATTGGTGGCCAGTACGACGAGGTGGCAGAAGAGTTGATGTCTCGAAACCTCGTTCCCGCAAACGTCAACGGTGGCGGCCAGGTGGTCGCAGCAGGCCCGAAGGGTGCATTGGCCGAGTTAGCAGAGAACCCCCCTGCTGGCACACGGGTTATTCCTTTGGATGTGGCGGGAGCTTTTCACACACATTTCATGGAAAGCGCTGTCGAGACTCTCCAGGAAGCAGCCTCAGCGGTAACCTTCCACACTCCGCATTCCCCGCTTTACACAAACCGGGACGGGTCTGTCGTGGTTGATGGCGTCACCGTTCGTGAGCTTCTGATTGGGCAAGTGTCGTCACCGGTGCGGTGGGATTTGTGCATGGAAAGTATGGCTCAGGATGGCGTCACGCGCTTAATTGAACTAGCCCCCGCCGGTGCTCTCGTGGGACTCGCAAAGCGAGCCCTCAAAGAGGTGCAGACGGTGAAGATAGACTTGCCCGAGCACATCGAGACGTTAACCATCTAAGGAAGAACAGTCGATGCCAGAACTGATTCAGCCGCAGGGCGCCCCCCATTCGACGATTATGTCGTTGGGAGCGGCCCGTGGGGACATGGTTGTCCCCAACGACGACCTGGTGGGCCCGATTGATTCCTCTGACGAGTGGATTCGGCAGCGGACTGGAATTATTGAGCGTCGCCGGTCATCACAGAACCAACACGCGATCGACTTGGCTGAAACCGCCTCCAAGGAAGCAATTGAGAGGGCAGGTATTGAGCCGTCGCAGATTGGTGCGGTCATCGTCTCCACCATTTCCAACAGTGTGCAAACACCGTCACTGGCGTCACTGCTCGCCGACCGGGTTGGCGCAACACCAGCCCCCGCCTACGACGTCTCCGCCGCCTGCGCCGGATACACCTACGGTATTGCCCAAGCCGATGCTCTCATCAGAGGAGGGCTCGCCGAGTATGTGTTGGTGGTGGGGGCAGAGAAACTCAGTGACTTTGCCAACCCCACGGACCGCAGTATTTCTTTCCTTCTCGGCGATGGCGCAGGAGCTGCAGTGGTGGGCCCGAGCGACACGGTCGGTATCGCACCGACGGTGTGGGGGTCAGACGGGTCTAAGTGGGGGGCCGTCGGCATGGACCGCACCATCAAGGACGCCTTTGACTCAGACGAAAAGGTTTTCCCCACTCTCCGGCAAGACGGTCAAACAGTTTTTCGCTGGGCGGTCTGGGAAATGGCAAAGGTTGCGCAGCAGGCAATTGACGTAGCAGGAATCACCGCAGCAGATTTGACGGCGTTTGTTCCCCACCAGGCAAATATGCGCATCATCGACGAGTTTGCCAAACAGTTAGGGTTACCCGATTCTGTGTTGATTGCCCGGGACATTCAAACAACCGGAAACACGTCAGCGGCGTCTATCCCGCTGGCGATGCACAGACTGTTGGAGGAACATCCCGAAGCGCGAGGCGGCCTGGCACTAGAAATTGGTTTTGGCGCCGGTCTTGTCTACGGCGCACAAGTTGTGGTGATGCCCTAAAACCACCCCCGGAGTAGCTTCCGGACACGTAGAATGAAACACTGGTTCACACCCGTAAGGAAAAGAGGATAGATCCCATGGCCCATTCGAAAGAAGACATTCTCGCTGGTCTTGCCGACCTCGTCAACGAGGAGACTGGCATTTCCACAGACCAGGTTGAGCTCGGGAAGTCGTTCACCGACGACCTCGACATTGACTCCATTTCGATGATGACCATCGTGGTCAACGCGGAGGAGAAATTTGACGTGAAGATCCCCGACGACGAGGTCAAGAACCTCCAGACCGTCCAGGACGCCGTCGACTTCATCGCCTCCAACCAGTAGTAACCGCCGTGTGGGGGCCGCGGCCCCCACAACAGGGTTCAAGAAGGGCAAGCCCATGACCACTGTTGTCGTGACCGGCATTGGAGCAACTTCGCCCCTTGGCGGAACCGCCAGGGAATCCTGGGATGCTCTTCTCCGAGGCGAATCCGGTGTCGCCGCCCTCACCTACGACTGGGTGGCCGAACACGATCTCCCGGTGACATTCGCTGGTGAGGCAAAAGTTCGGCCAGAAGAAGTCCTAGAGCGTCAAGAGATTAAACGCCTTGACCCCTCCGCCCAGTTTGCTCTCATCTCCGCTCGCGAGGCGTGGGCAGACGCCAACTTGGACGGTGTTGATCCTGAGCGGATTCTCGTCGACTACGCCACCGGTATTGGTGGGTTGTGGACGTTACTTGACGGCTGGGACACTCTGAAAGAAAAGGGTCCCCGTAGGGTTCTTCCAATGACCATCCCCATGCTGATGCCAAACGCGGCTGCGGCAGCAGTGAGCATGCATTTGGGTGCTCGAGCTGGGGCGAGAACGGTGGTGTCGGCGTGCGCGTCGGGGACAGAGTCGATTGCGAACGCTTACGAACACCTCCAGTTGGGGCTTGCTGATGTTGTAGTTGCCGGGGGAACAGAGTCTGTCGTTCACCCGCTCCCCATCGCCGCTTTCGCAGCCATGCAGGCCCTGTCAAAGCGCAACGATGAACCCGCCCGAGCCTCGCGCCCGTACGACGTTGACCGGGATGGTTTCGTATTGGGCGAGGGCGCTGCAACCCTGATTCTCGAGACCAAAGAGCACGCTGAGGGACGCGGGGCCAAAATTTATGCTGAGCTCGCTGGGGGTGCTGTAACGAGTGATTCGTATCACATCACCGCGCCAGATCCTGAAGGTAATGGAGCTGCCCGTGCGGTGAGCGAGGCGTTGGCGCAAGCGGGAGCTCAGCCTGACGACGTCAACCACATCAACGCCCACGCCACTTCCACCCCGGTCGGCGACATTGCTGAATATGAGGCGCTGAAACGCGTTTTTGGTGACCGGGTGAGTGACATTCCGGTGTCTGCCACCAAGTCCTCTACCGGTCACCTGCTCGGCGGGACAGGAGCGCTGGAAGCTTTGTTCACGGTACTTGCCATCCACGAGCGTACCGCTCCCCCGACGATAAACCTCGATAACCAAGACGAGGCTATCCGGCTGGATGTTGTCACATCCCCGAGACGTCTTGGCGACGGCCCCATTTTGGCCATTTCCAACTCGTTTGGTTTCGGCGGTCACAATGCCGTCGTTGCATTTCGAAGCCTGTAACTAAGTGATTGCCCAGCTTCTGCTGAGAAACTGCCCACAAAACTGACCGATTGGTCAGGAGAGTTACTCTGTGGCTATTAGGGTCGAAAGCGTGTCTCACCGCGACCAGATTCTCGATTCAGCTCTCGAGCGCTTTGCGCTCGATGGCTTTTTGGCGACCAGTATTCAACACATCGCAGCCGATGCCGGTGTGTCGAAGGCCACGGTGCTCTACCACTTCACCAGCAAAGAAGACCTTCTCCAACACGCCATCACTCCTGCCCTCGACGAGTTCCAAAAACTCCTCGACGGGGTCAGAGATGACGAGTCTTTAGCTGACCCCTCGGACAGAAAAGCGTTCGTCGACGCCTTCGTGCCATTTCTGATCAGCAACCGGCTGGGTATTCACATCATTGTCACCCACGCCCACCTCGCGCACAGCCACCCGGCACTTAGCCGCGCACTCACCCTCATGTCTCGCATCGCAGACATTGTTGAACGCTCCAGCACTTCCCCCATCGATGCCCTTCGGTTTGGTGTGGCGCTGTCTGGAGCGACCTATTCGCTGGTATCGGAAACACTGCTCGGAATGGACAAACTAGACCCCGACGAACTTGAAGAAGGTCTCAAAGCAGTTCTCACCGACATGCTTCAACCAACAAGCCGCGTGGTGGGTGAGCAATAGTGGCCACATGGTTGTATCGACTCGGTCGAGCCGCCTTCCGTAAAGCGTGGGTGGTGTTTGGTGCGTGGATTGTTGCGCTGGTCGCCATCGGCGGAATTGGTTTTGGCACTGGCGGCGAGACCGATGAAGAGTTCCGCATCCCCGGCTCTGAGTCACAAGAGGCTTTTGGCCGACTGGGCTCTGTGTTCCCCGTTTTTGCCGGCGCCAGCGTCCAAGTCGTCATCCAAACCGCCACAGACGCCGCCATCGACTCCGCAGACAACCAAGCTGCTATCGAGTCGCTCGCCGAATGGCTGGCGATGGGGGCCGGCGTTGAGGAAGCAGTGAGTCCATTTAGTGAATTCGCTTCCCGAGCTATCAGCGATGACGGTCGAGTGGCGTTCATTCAAGTTCAACTCACCGAAGCCTCCCCGCAAGTCACCGAGGAAACTCTTGACTTCATTCTGTCTGCCGCGGACAGGCCGGAAGCCGCAAATTTCCGGGTCGAATTTGGTGGCGACGTCTTCCAAGACACCGACGTAGGACTCACCATCGCGGAGGTCATCGGGCTTGCTTTCGCCGGGCTGGTGTTGGTCATCACCTTCCGGTCGTTTAGGCCGGCGTGGATGCCACTCGCCTCAGCAGTGATTGGTGTGGGCATCGTGTTGGGAGTCGTGTTTTTTGCCGCCGACTACACCACCATTTCCAGCTCAGCACCACTGTTGGCAGTGATGCTGGGCCTGGCTGTGGGGATTGACTATTCACTGTTCATTCTCTCCAGGCACCGCAACCAGTTGGCCGCGGACATGGACCCCGAAGAATCCGCTGGGATTGCGGTGGGCACAGCGGGGAATGCGGTCGTGTTTGCGGGGGGAACCGTCATTGTTGCCCTTCTGGGTTTATACCTGGTGAACATTCCTTTCCTCAGCGTTATGGGCACCGCCGCAGCCGGCGCCGTGGCGGTTGCCGTGTTGGCGGCCATCACCCTGCTTCCTGCCTTCATGGGCATGATGGGCAGCAAACTCATTCCCCCGGTGGGGTCCAAGGCCCGGCAAATTGCCACCCTGTCCGCAGACAACCCCTCATTTGGCCGCCGGTGGGTGCGGGCAATCACCAGGTTCCCTCTGGTGACCGTCATTGTGACCGTCACCGGGCTTGCCGTGTTGGCTATTCCCGCCGCATCACTCACCCTTGCCCTCCCGGGCGGCGGACAAGAACCCGTCGACTCAACCCAGCGCCAGGCTTACGACATCATCAGTGAGTCGTTTGGCCCCGGATACAACGGGCCACTACTGCTCACTGTGGACATCACCTCCAGCAATGCTCTGTTAGACAACCTGGCTGAACTTCGAGATGACCTTCAGGAAGTCCCCGGTGTTGACTTTGTCAGCGACGGGTTCCCCTCTCCCACCCTCGACACTGTCATTTACCAAGTTGTTCCCACGACCGCCCCCGACTCAGAAGAAACTAAAGACCTCGTCAACCTTCTCCGAGACCGTGTGCCGGGCTGGAACGAAGACTACGAAGTGTCCATTCAAGTAACTGGGATCACCGCCATCGGTATTGATATTTCTCAGCGCATCGAATCCGCGCTGATTCCGTTTGGCATCGTGGTGGTGGGTTTGTCGATTGTGCTTTTGTTGCTCGTTTTCCGGTCAATAATCGTGCCCATCAAGGCGGCGCTGGGCTTCGTCTTATCGGTGACGGGAGCGTTCGGAGTTGTTGTTGCCGTGTTCCAATGGGGATGGTTCAACACTCTGTTGCACGTGGACACCCCGGGGCCGATTCTCAGTTTCATGCCGATCATTTTGATGGCCGTGCTGTTCGGACTTGCAATGGACTACCAAGTGTTCATGGTCTCCGGCATGCGCGAACAATTTGTCCACACCAAGAAAGCCTCTTACGCCATTGAAGAAGGCTACTCTCAGGGGGCCCGAGTGGTGACCGCAGCGGCGGCCATCATGTTCTTCGTGTTCTTCTCGTTTGTGCCAGAAAGCTCCAACCTCATCAAGCCCATTGCTTTGGGTCTTGCCGTCGGTATTGCCTTAGACGCATTTGTTGTTCGTATGACGCTTGTGCCCGCCGTCATGGCCCTTTTTGGCAAGTCAGCCTGGTGGTTCCCCAAGTCCTTCGAGAGGTCGGTTCCCGAGGCAGACGTCGAGGGAGAAAAACTGCGCCACCACCTTGTTGCAGCGCAGTGGGCAGAAGAGGCAACCTCGAGGGGGCTCATCGTCTCGGACGAATTGGTCATTCACGGCGCCGCATCCACTCCACTGTCCGTTGCGATCAACTCGGGTGAGCGAGTGACCGTCACCGGCGATGACACGTCTCTTCGAAACCTGCAAGCAACACTGACCGGATATTTGCCCCCAGCATCAGGCTCACTTCATGTGGGGGGTTTTGCTCTGCCCTCAGACGCTCACAGTGTCAGACGATTGGTGTCTGCCTGGTCACGAGTCGACGATGACACTCTTGCCCCGCTCGGAGAAAGCATTGCCCGGCGCCTGGCAAACTCTCACCACATTGACAAACTTTCCGCCTCAGAGCGAAATTCTCGGGTCAGTCAGGTGACGGCAACAATTGGAAACCTCTGCGAGACACTCCGCGTCGACGGCGGGCGGGACCGCATCAACCCCTCGATACTCCCCGGGCTGCTCACCCGGCAACAACAAGTCGTCGCCTACGCCGCTTTGGCGCTGTGTGACATGTCGCCGGTCGTCATCATTGGCGGTTTGGACCCTGTGTCCTCTGAAGAAGAACGAGAGTTGTGGTGGGCGGCAGTAGAGGGCCTCGCCACCACACAACAAACAGTGTTGCTGTGCACAATCTCCACACTGTCCGCGTCCTCCCAGCAGACTATTTCCCTCACCAGCTCTCGATTGGCGGGAGTGAACTGACATGGCACAGGTTCGACGAAGTGTGAGCGCCTGGCTGTTTGCTGCGCTACTCGCTCCCCTGGTGCTCATTGGGGTGCTTCTGGGTGCTTTTTCTAGCGCCGATACGGCAACGGAACGAATCCCCGTTGCCCTGGTCAACAACGACGAGATCATCGTCGAGGAAGACGAAGACGGCGAAGAAACCTTCTTTCTCGCGAGCAGGCCCCTCGTTTTAGAACTCGTCGGCGGGGACGACATCACCCTCGATTGGGTGATTACCGACTCGGAACGTGCCGCCGAAATGCTGGAGCGTGGTGAGGTGTATGCCATCTTCGAAATCCCCGAAGACTTTTCCGAAAAGGTTCAAACGCTCGACACAATCGAACCCGAGCAAGCCACCTTCATCATCCGCACCAACCCTGCGCGTAGTTACCTCACCGGAATTGTCGCCGAACAGATTGGTGCACAAGTTGCCGCTGCTCTCAATGAAGAGTTTGGTAAAGCCATCCTCGACGGTCTCTTCACCGTCATCGTTGACCTCGGCGACGCCTTCACCGAAGCAGCAGACGCCTCCAGGGAGATCTCTGACGGCGTCCAAGAATTGTCTGACGGTGTCAGTGAACTCTCTGACGGAGTGAGAGAGCTCCGAAATGGAACCAGGGACTTGGCCGACGGTTATGCCGAATTCGATGATGGCCTCAAACAATACGTTGATGGTGTGGGGCAACTAGCTGATGGGTTGTCAGAGTTTGAACGTGAGACCAGAGATTTGCCACAACTCACCGATGGAGTGCGAGCTTACACCGGAGGAGTAAGCCAATTCGCCGCAGGCTTGCAGGATCAAGTCACCACACTGAACGCATCGATTCCGTTACTCGAACAGCAAGTTGCGGACAAACAGGCCGCTGTTGACAATGACCCGGGGAACACGGCCGCTCAGCAAGAATTGCAAGAAGCAACCACACAATTACTCCAAGCATCGGTGACCCGTGGAGTTCTTCAGGGCCTCCTCGGTGATGACCGCTTCCAAGCGCTCGTCGCCGCGGGGCCGACTCTCACCGCTTCGGTAGACGACGCGGTCACAGGCATTCGAAACGGTCTTGTGGACTCTCGGGACGGCTCTAACGAACTCGCTTCCGCAAACCAGGAACTGCTTGATGGCTCCGATGAGATTCGGTCCGGGACGTCAGAGCTCGCTTCTGGGGTGCGGGAACTTGATGACGGTGTCAGAGAACTTGATGACGGTGTTGCTGAGCTTGCTGACGGTGTTCAAGAATTTGCGGATGCACTCACTGAAGGTGCAGAAGAGATTGCGGCCGAGGCTCCCGGTGAAGTCGCCGACGCCACACTCGCGGCTCTTGTCAGCCCAGTGAATTCATCAAATGACTCCGGCCAACTAGATAGCGGTGTCAACGACAATTTGACTGCAGTGATTATTCCGCTCGGTCTGTGGCTATCGAGTTTGTTGTTGATTGTTGCGCTACCTGCGCCAAGTCTTCGATCACTCGGCTCAACCGTGTCTTCCACCCGTTTAGTCATCCGCCAACTGGGCCCGACTCTCGTCATGTCTGCAACGCAAGCAGCGGTTGCTCTCACCTTGGTTCACACTCTTGGCGGTGTCTCACTATCAACCCTTGGGTGGACGCTTCCGCTTGTCTTTGCTGGCGCACTCGCCTTTGTTGCCCTTCACTTCTTGGTCTGGGCGTGGCGTCCCAAGGCTGTTGTGCCAATGTCACTGGCTTTGCTGGTTCTCCAGATTGCGACCTTTGGAGTCCTGCTGCCAGCCCAAATCCTGCCGGAGATTTACCAAACTGTTGTCGGCTGGGGGCCCATCAGCTGGTTGGCTGATGCCCTTCTTGGGGCGGCATCCGGCGATACACCGGGCCGGATGGCCGGAGTGTTAATTGGGTTGCTGCTCACAGCAGCAGCGTCGCTGCTGCTGTCCAGGGCACTGTTTGGCTCCCGGCGACACAAAATGGTGAAGGACTACTACCTGACTGGTTCGGTGAACTAACCAGTTCGGTGAAGCCACAGGACGGACGAGGTCTCCCCAGCGTGGCGGAAGGGCTCAAGTTCCTCATCCCACGCCACACCTAAAGCCAGACGCAGCTCCCGCTGCACCTCTTCAAAGTCTCCTCCGGAGACCTCTAAGGCGTATTTCACCCGGTCTTCACCGACCACCATGTTGCCGGCAGCATCAGTGGGGGCGGCGAAGATGCCGAGGTCTGGAGTGTGAAGAAAACGCATCGGGTCTGTTCCTAAAGATGCGTCCTCTGTGATTTCAAAACGTAGGTGCTCCCAGCCGCGCAGAGCGCTCGCCAGGGCAGCGGCCGTGCCGGGGTTGCCGTGCCAGGTGTAGTCGGTACGCAGAGACCCGGGAAGGATAGGTTGTTCGACCCAGTCGAGTTGAACAACTTCACCCAGGGTCGACGCAATCGCCCACTCCACGTGGGGCGCTAGCGCTTTAGGCGCGGAATGCACAAACAGCACCCCGCTTGTTGCCGGTGCCATCATCGATCCCTCCGTTTCTGTTGGTTCGACTTCCCCATCGACCACAGAAACATGCGGAGGTGTGTGCAGTTATTTCGCTTTCGCTGTCTTTAGTATGACGCAGACCGCGACAAAATCACAAGCCTGTGATTCGCTCTTCACAGCGTGTCGCAAGGTTACAACAAAGCCTTAGTGGGGGTGAAGAAGGTCTTCACCACCAGCCATCACGTTCTTTTCCCCTGCCGGAATGGCAAAGGGGAAACGATTGTTAGCCGGCGGGAGCGGGCAGTTAAAGTGGTAACTAAATGCGCACGGCGGCAAAATCGCGTAATTAAAGTTCAGGGTGATGGTGCCGTCAGGGTTGGGGGCACAAAACAAGAACCGGCCAACGCTGTACGTAGTGTCACCGTTAGTGGCATCGGAAAACACCAACTGGAGGGCGTTTCCCGCTTTGAAAGCGCTCAGGGTGTATGTCTGTCCCTCATAGTCGAAGATGATGTCACCGGGGACAACTTCATCCTTGGCGCTCCCTTCATCTTTGAGGTGTTCAAACCCCACCAGTGATCCACCGGGAATCTCTCTCCACGTCGCGTGGCACACCCACTCCGGCTTGTACTCAAACGCGTCGATGTGCGAAAAGCGCTGCATCTCCTCCGAATTCGGATCCCACACCCGAAGAGCAAAAGCACCATCTTGGCCAATGATGGTGGCCGTCCGGCCGTCACCCAACTCAATGGTTGACGGGGTGGCCGAATTTTTCGGGAACACTGAAACGGTACCGTCGACAACGTTACCGTTCACGGTGATGTTGTCTGCGGCCGTCGCCGTCACCTGCAGGCCCCCTTCTGCGGGAGCCCACGTGCCTGGAACCGACCAGACAGTTTGCTGTTGATCGACCCATTGCGTGTTGGTCAAAGCAAGGGAACCTTGAGGGCTTGTGACTGCTTGCCTGCGTTTGGCCTGAAACGTCGTCAGTTGTTCAACCGGATCCATCACTAGCTCACGATAGCCGGAATGATGGCACCCGAGAACACCTGGTAGGCCAAAACAGTCTTTGCCACGAGGCTCAGCGTGATATACATGCGCTCACCGCGGAGGTAATCACGCCAGCCACCCACCTGGTGGTATTGGAGGGCCTGGTTGATGGCGAAGGTGTTGAAGAACACAAACAGCGAAATGATGATTCCCACCACAAATGCTGGGGGCTCCACCTCGCTGGTTGAACCGGGGGCAAAGAAATAAATGAGGATAATGATCCAGGGAACAATTCCCGTCATCGAACCCATCACAAATGGCAAGAAGCCGCCCGAGCCCGGGAACTCATACTTTTCTTGCAACGCACCAAAGAAAATCATTGACGCGTTGACCGCGAAAATACCAATCAGCGCGCCGATGTCGGTGATGCCCGTGATTTGGGCAATCAACCAAATCATCACTGAGGAACTCAGGGAGTACTCCACCCAGCGGAAATAGTTGTGGTTGAGCTTCAACCCGTTCTTGTAACGCTGGAAGGCAAGAGGGGAAGCGATCAGATAGTGGAAGAACGCTGACATGGCGAGGAACGCGATCACACCGATACCAACATTGATATCAAACAGTTCCACTCGCTCGGGCGGAACCGGGACGCCTGGAGGGCCGCCTAAATAATCGGCTGTCACCGGGAAGGTCACCTGGGTGTCAATAATCACCAAGAAAGCGGACAACCCGACGGCTTGCAACAGGTGAAGTGTTCCCGCCACCACGTTGTATATCCGGAGGCGACCAATTTTCTCTTCGATTGTGCGTTCCTTCTTCGCCACAGTAAACCTCTCCGTTGATTACTTCTTAGGGTAAGTGTTTCTTCGGCAAAACCGGGGAAACACACAGCAGTATCCAAGGCAAAAAACGGCTAGCCGCTAGAGTAGGGATATCCGGGGTTTACAGGGCTCCTTTTGGCTGGGAAGCCACACCATCAACACCCCAGGAGGCAAGCGATGACGCTTACCCAGCCACAGCCCCTCTCCAACAGCGACTTGCCGAGGCCCCACGCCTACACCGCAAGCTACTCGGAAATTCTGCGCACCGTGAAAGCCCACGGACTTTTGGGCCGTCGCCGTGACTTCTACATCGCGTTCGGCGTCGTGCTCCTCGTCGCACTCGGCGGCCTTTTCACCGCCAGTGTTTTTATTGGCCAATCATGGTGGCAGTTGGCTCTTGCCGCCGCTCTTGGCATCATTTTCACCCAGTTCGCCTTTTTGGGTCACGAACTCGCCCACCGCCAAGTCTTCGAGTCAGGTCCCCTCAACGACCGATTCGGCAACTTTATTGCCCACTTTTTGGTGGGGATTAGCTATTCGTGGTGGATGAACAAACACTCCCGCCACCACACCCACCCCAACCAGGTCGGCAAAGACCCCGACATTGAATCCAGCGTGGTGGTGTTTTACCCGGAACAAAAAATGGGTGGCGGAGCCTTCCAGCGCTTTGTGTCGAAGCGCCAAGGGTGGTTGTTTTTTCCCCTGCTCACCTTGGAGGGTTTGAATCTGCAAATCCAAGGCATCAAACGTGCGTTCACCGACGCGAAGGCAGACAACCGGGTGTTGGAGCCAATTTTGCTTTTTGCCCGCCACTTGGTTCTCATCGGCTTCGCGTTCTTCGTGATGGGCCCCTGGATTGGCCTTGCCTTCCTTGGCGTCTACACCGCCGTCTTTGGCGTCTATATGGGAGGATCTTTTGCCCCCAATCACAAAGGAATGCCAATTATTCCCGCTGAACAAAAGGTCGACTTTTTACAGCGACAGGTGCTCACCAGCCGAAACATTCGCAGCAACCGTTTCACCGACTTTCTGATGGGTGGATTGAACTATCAGGTCGAGCACCACCTGTTCCCGAACATGCCGAGACCTGCCCTGCACAAGGCAGCAAAAATCGTCAAAGAATATTGCCGCACCCACAACATCCCCTACACCGAAACAAGCCTGCTGGCCTCATACGGCATCGTGGTCAGCTACCTCAACAGGGTGGGGCTATCGGCAAGAGACCCCTTCGACTGCCCCGTGGCACAAGTAGCGGGACGCTAGGAGGAACCACGTCGGTTCCCGATACCTCCGGGGTATCGTTGCCTAGTTTTGCGGGAACCCAAGGTTAAGGCCACCGTGCGAGGGGTCTAACCACCGAGAAGTCACCACTTTCTGGCGGGTGAAGAACCTAAAACCTTCAGCACCGTGCGCCCTGGAGTCACCAAACAGCGAGTGCTTCCAGCCGCCAAACGAGAAATACGCCACCGGAACAGGAATCGGAACATTAACCCCGACCATGCCGACTTCAACCTCGTCGACAAACTTCCTCGCCGCACCACCATCATTGGTAAACACAGCCGTGCCATTACCAAAAGCACCCGAGTTGATCAGTTCTAAGCCTTCTTGATAAGTCTTGACTCGAACAATACTGAGCACTGGTCCGAAGATTTCTTCCTGGTACACCTTCGACGAAGTGGGAACATCATCCACTAACGACGGGCCCAACCAGAAACCGTCAGCCTCACCATCAACACTCACGCCGCGACCGTCAACAACAACGGTTGCTCCATCAGCTGCCGCAATATCCAAATATCCAGCAACCTTGTCCCGGTGTTCACGAGTGACAAGTGGCCCCATGTCACAAGAACGCCGGCCATCACCGACTGTGATGGCCGACATTTTCTTCACAATCGCGTCGACAAGCTCATCACCGATTGGGTCAACGGCGACAACGACAGAAATCGCCATACACCTCTCCCCCGCCGACCCAAACCCCGCATTCACAGCCGAGTCCGCCACCAGGTCAATATCAGCATCTGGCAACACGAGCATGTGGTTTTTGGCGCCGCCCAGCGCCTGCACACGCTTGCCCGCCTGGGCGCCTTTCTCGTACACATATCGTGCGATGGGTGTTGAGCCGACAAAAGAAATGGACTGCACCACCGGGTGGTCCAACAGCGCATCCACGGATTCTTTGTCGCCGTGAACCACGTTAAAGACGCCATCAGGCAGACCCGCCTCTCTCCACAACTCAGCCACCCACATCGACGCCGATGGGTCTTTCTCGCTCGGCTTCACAACAACCGTGTTACCGGCAGCAATAGCTACCGGGAAAAACCACATCGGCACCATCGCCGGAAAGTTGAACGGACTGATAATTCCCACCACACCAAGCGGCTGCTTCATCGAATACACATCCACCTCGGTGGACGCGTTCAATGAAAAATCGCCCGTTAACTGAGCCGGCAAACCACAAGCGAACTCGACCACTTCCTGGCCGCGGGTGATCTCCCCCAGCGCATCAGACAACACTTTCCCATGCTCCGCGGTGATGATTTCGGCCAGTTCCTGCTTGCGGGCGTTCAACAGCTCTCTAAATGCAAACACCACCTGCACGCGTTTTGCTAGTGACGTATCCCGCCAGGCGGGAAAGGCCCCAGCCGCCGCCTTCACCGCATAATCAACATCTGCAGTGGTGGCAAGCCGCACCTGCTTCTGCACTGTGCCCAGAGCCGGGTCATAGACGTCACCAAAACGCGTGGACTCACCAACAAACTGAGAACCGCCAACAAAATGGTCAATGACAGGCAGGGACATCACAGCTCACTTCCTTGGGATACGGACCCTTCAAGGATAGTGGCTGAGCCTCCCCACCGTATGCGACTATGCGGAGGAAACTAGACGAAGGGGACGGCTTCTTCCATCAGTTTCGAGTGGATAATGAACCGTAGCCCTTCGGGGCCTTCCAACGAGAAGCCGGCGCCACGACCTGGCACCACATCAACAGTCAAATGGGTGTGACTCCAGTATTCAAACTGTTCTTTTGACATCCAAAAGTTGATCGGCATTGACCCATCCTGGGCTGGGGAAATATCAAACGTTCCCAGTTGAACGTCTTGGGCCCCGGTCATAAAGTCTCCTTCAGGGAAACACATGGGCGCCGAACCATCACAGCAGCCACCCGACTGATGAAACATCAGCGGACCGTGCATGTCCCACAGTTTTCGAAGAAGTTCCACGGTGGCGTCTGAAAACGCCACCCGAGACATGGTTTCGCCCTCTATGACCGGCGTTGAATCTAGCATGGTGACCTCCTTGTCAGCTTTTACACTACCGGGATGGAGCTGTAGGGGCCAGGATAACCTGACCCCCACAGTTCTCCCTGTGCTCCTCCAGGAGACTTAGAAGAACCCGAGCGGGCTCTCACCGTATGACACGAGAAGGTTCTTCGTCTGCTGGTAGTGGCCCAGCGCGAGTTTGTTGTTCTCACGTCCAATACCACTGCTCTTGTATCCACCGAAGGCTGCACCTGCGGGGTAGGCGTGGTAGTTGTTGACCCACACACGACCAGCCTGGATATCGCGGCCAGCGCGGTAAGCGACGTTGCCGTTACGGGACCACACACCGGCACCCAAGCCATAGAGTGTGTCGTTCGCGATCGACATGGCGTCGTCGTAGTCATTGAACGACGTGACAGCGACAACAGGTCCGAAGATTTCCTCTTGGAACAGGCGCATGCTGTTGTTACCTTCAAAAACGGTCGGCTCAACGTAGTAACCGTCAGAGAGGTCACCACCGAGGTCGACCTGGTTTCCACCGAGTAGACATTTGGCGCCTTCTTTCTTACCGATGTCAATGTAAGAGAGAATCTTCTCCAACTGGTCGTTTGACGCCTGCGCGCCGACCATCGTGTCGGTGTCCAGCGGATTACCCTGCTTCGCCTTCTTGGTGCGCTCAATGGCGTCACCCAGGAACGAGTCGTAGTGGCTTTTCTGGATTAGTGCACGGCTGGGGCACGTGCAGACTTCGCCCTGGTTGAAAGCAAAGAGAACAAAACCTTCTTGTGCTTTCTCGTAGAAAGAGTCCTTCTTATCCGACACGTCGTCAAAGAAAACGTTGGGGCTCTTTCCCCCCAACTCCAGGGTGGCGGGGATGATGCTGGCGCTGGCGTACTGGAGGATCAGGCGACCGGTGGTGGTTTCACCGGTGAACGCAATTTTGCGGATACGGTCAGAGGACGCCAATGGCTTTCCTGCCTCCACACCGAAACCGTTGACAACGTTCAACACTCCAGGAGGAATCACGTCGGCGA
>SKHB01000153.1 GCA_007117135.1 Microbacteriaceae bacterium
GTGTTCTGCGCCCGCGGAGACCAAAACCCATACTCACTAGTGCGGCCCCCCGAATCTGTTGCTCTTAGTCTGTCAACACTTTTCCACACCGTCCCCAGATGTTCGCTCAGCGGATAACCACCCGGCGAGGACTAGGCTTTTGCCCCATGGTCAACAACGCGTCCACCCCGGTCATCTCCGCAGAACATCTCACCAAGAAATTCGATGAGAAGACTGCTGTTGATGCCATCAGTTTTGAGGTTACCCCCGGGGAGTCATTTGGCCTTCTCGGCCCCAACGGGGCTGGAAAATCTTCCACGATGCGCATGATTGGCGCCGTATCCCACCGCACCAGCGGTGAGCTTCGCATTTTGGGGCTCGACCCTGACGACCACGGGCCAGCTATTAGACAACAGTTGGGTGTTGTTCCCCAGCAGGACAACCTTGACCACGAACTTCGAGTGAGGGACAACCTTATTGTCTATGGCCGCTACTTTGGCCTGCCGGCGAAAGATATTGCTCAACGGGCCGATGAACTGCTCGAATTTGCCCAATTATCTGAACGGGCTGGCGACAAAGTGGACGCCTTGTCCGGGGGGATGAAAAGGCGGCTGACCATTGCCCGGTCGCTCATCAACCAGCCCAGTCTTCTGCTACTCGACGAACCAACGACAGGCCTTGACCCACAAGCAAGACACGTGTTGTGGGACAGGCTGTTTCGGTTGAAGGAGCGGGGAGTGACCCTTGTGCTCACCACCCATTACATGGATGAGGCCGAGCAGCTGTGTGACCGACTGGTGGTCATTGACCACGGAAAAATCATGGCCGAAGGCTCCCCCAAAGACCTCATTAGCCGGTATTCGAGCAGGGAAGTGGTGGAGCTTCGGTTTGGTCATGACAAAAACGACTCTGTGGCGCCAGAAGTTCGGCAATTAGCGGACTCCGTTGAGGTGCTCCCTGACAGACTCCTTGCATACACTGCCGACGGGGAGGCGCTTCTTCACGAGGTGACATCCCGTGGCTACACGCCCATCACTTCTCTTGTCCGGCGCTCCAGCCTTGAAGATGTCTTTTTGAAGCTCACCGGTCGGAGCCTCATCGAATGACGCAGACGTCACCTCCCACAACGGTCACTGGAACGATTCCCGCAATCCCGCGGTTTCGTTTCTGGTTGGTGACGGAAAGAAAAATTCGTGCACTTCGCGGCTACTGGTCATCGGCGCTCATCACCAGCTTTGGTAACCCGCTGGTGTATTTGCTGGCGCTCGGCGTGGGACTGGGTTCTTTGGTCCCCGCTGGTGTCGACGGCGTGCCCTACTTGGTTTTTGTTGCCCCGGCACTGTTAGCCATGGCGGCCGTGTTCGTAGCAAACGAAGAGTCCACCTACCCCGTTTTGGTGGGGTTCAAATACCGACCGATTTTTGTTGCGATGCATCAGACGTCACTTCGCGGTCGGGACATTTTGGTGGGAAATATGGTGTTTGTTGCGATGCGGATGATTGTCACCGTGGGCATCTACTTTTTTGTCATCGTGCTCTTCGGTGGTGTTCAGGCGGCAACCGCGCCTTTAGCCATTTTGGTGGCAGCGATGACAGGTCTTGCCATTGCCGCAGCAGTGAGTGCATATGCCGCCACCATCACCGTCGACCGAGGCCAATTGCCGATGCTGTTCCGACTGGTGTTCATGCCGCTGTTTCTTTTCTCCGGAACCTTTTTCCCGCTTGAGATTTTGCCGACCGGTCTTCAAATTATTGGCTGGGTATCACCTCTTTGGCACGGGGCCCAGTGGGGGAGAGTGCTCACCTATGGGCTGGTGGAACCCTGGTGGTTGACCCTCATCCACTTTTGCTATTTGGCTCTGTGGATTGTGGTGGGTCTCGCCTTCGGGGTGAAAACCTTTGATCGACGGCTGGAGGGTAACTGATGTCTCAGACAACAATTGCCCAACCCACGAGGCCCTTCCCCTCGCTGTATTCGGGAAACATTCGTAGCGTCTGGCGACGGGGCCTGGAGGCAACAAAAACAACCAACGCCCTGGTCATCATCAGTGGCTTTTTCGAGCCCGTGTTTTATCTGCTGTCTCTCGGCGTGGGTTTTGGTGTGTTGGTGGGGGAGGTCCAAACCTCCACCGGCCAAGAAGTCAGCTACGCCGCATACATTGCCCCGGCACTGTTGGCGGTGGCGGCAATGAATGGCGCCATCTACGACTCCACCTGGAACGTGTTTTTCAAACTAAACTTCCAGCGCCTCTACGAGGGCATGCTGCAAACGTCTCTGGGGCCCCTCGATGTTGCGGTGGGAGAAATTACCCTCGCGCTGATGCGCGGAGCACTGTATGCCAGCGGGTTTTTGATTGTGATGCAACTGTTGGGGCTCGTTCTCTCGCCCTGGGCCCTGTTGGCGCTTCCCGCCGTTGTGCTCATTGCGCTGACGTTTGCCGCTATTGGCATGAGCATTACCAGTTACCTGACAACGTTCCAACAAATGAGTTGGGTGAACTTTGCCCTGCTGCCACTGTTCTTGTTTTCCGGCACGTTTTTCCCCCTCGACGTTTACCCGGAACCTGCTCAGTGGTTGGTGCAAATTCTGCCGCTGTGGCACGGGGTTGAGTTGCTCCGAGGTCTTACTACCGGGTCAGTGAGTCTCGCACTGCTGGGCCACGTTGCTTATTTTGTCGTTATCGGCGCAGTAGGTGTTGCCGTGGCAACAAAGAGACTGAAAAAACTGTTCTTTACCTAAAAGCTGTCAAGCGCCGTCACGAGCGAGCGGGAATGTCAAAGCCATACACTTCTCCACGGCTAATGGTCATAAATCGAACACGCAGAATCTCTGGATGGCATTCCAGCAGTACGCCACCGTATTCCCCACTGAGGCGAAATTCGGTGTTCTCAAGAATTTCCTCGAACTCGTGAATGCTTCCGCCACCGATGCCATTGACAACATAGTGAACATTGTCGATAGACAGATGCTGGAGCGTATGGTCATGACCACTCATGACCATGCACACTCCCCAGTCCTCGTAGGGGAACCGGAACTCATGCTGCGAGCGGGATCTGGCTGAATGGGGCGGGTGGTGGACAACCACAATTTTCCACGTGGCAGTGCTGTTGGTGGCCGCGTTTTTCAGCCACTCGCGTTGCTGCTCAAAACTGTCTGGATGGTGAAGTGCCTGATGGCTGTCGAGGAGAAAAAACTCTACATCGCCAAAAACTACTGAATACCAGCGGTGACCGCGCAGGAAATCAAAGTAACGGTCATACAGGGCGATACCGCGACCCTCGGTGTAATCGTGGTTTCCTGTGGCGGGAAAGAAGGATCCCGTCTGGAGAAAGTCGCCGTAAAGATTACCCACTAGTCTTTGGAAACCCGTTTCGTAATACACGTTGTCCCCGAGGGTGACAACGGCATTCGCCCCTTCATTTCTGACCATATCCGCGACCGCATATGCTTCACGTTTCCCTGACCCATAGTCACCGACAATGCCCAACACCGGGTAGTCACGAACTTCGCCGTGGTAGTTGCCGACGAAAGAGATCCCTCCAGGGCTTTTCGTCACTGTGCGGAAATTCGGAATGATTAAACGCAGGACGCTGGTGACTCCCAATTTTTTGTAAATGGGGAAAAGAATTTTCCGGATTAGGCGATTGATGCGAAGGTGAGCAGTTTCGCGAAGCCTATTCCACCAGGTTCGACGTTTGCGACGCCGCTTGGACACTGGGGAATTTTTGCTGGAGTCGGCCGATGATGGTGAGGTCATAACACACCCACTTTATTGCCGGAGAGCGTGGAGCGTGAGGACAGTTCGAACAGCGGCATCGGCAGCCTCGGCTCCCTTGTCTTCTGACGAGTCGGGGAAACCGGCGCGGTCGATTCCCTGCTGTTCTGTGTCCAAGGTGAGCACCCCAAATCCGACCGGTTTCCCTGTTTCTAAGGCAACAGTGGTGAGGCCGTCTGTGGCGGCGTTTGCGACATAGTCGAAATGAGGCGTACCGCCTCGAATAATTACGCCGAGGGCAACAACAGCGTCAAAACCACTATCGAGGGCGGCTTTCGACACCACGGGCAGTTCGAAACTTCCTGGGACGCGAATCAGCTCCCACGTGGTCCCACAGCCGTCAAGAAAACGCCTGGCGCCGTCGATGAGGCCGTTCGAGATCTGCTCGTGCCACGACCCCGCCACAATCGCGACCCGCACCCCCGAGCCGTCAATGTCTTTAGGGTTGGGCCCTGGGGCTCCCTGTCCGCTCATGCTGATTGTCCTTCCTGAGGGAGTGTAATTACTCCGGTGTCTAATTGTCCGGGCAGTTGGTGACCCATGCGGTCACGTTTGGCTTGGAGATATCCGGCATTGTCTTCACCTACGCCAACAATGAGTGGCTCGAGGGAACTCACAGTAATGCCGTGCTGTTCGAGTTGTCGCCGCTTTTCAGGGTTATTGGACAGCAATCTCACCTTGGATACGCCCATGTCCTGGATGATGGCCGCAGCTGCGCCGTAGTCTCGGGCGTCTGCGGGAAGACCGAGGGCCAGGTTCGCATCGAGTGTGTCCAGCCCTGCTTCTTGCAAGCGGTAGGCACGAAGTTTGTTAACCAGTCCAATTCCTCGACCCTCGTGGCCCCGCAAATACACCACCACCCCGCCGTTGTCGCGGATGGTGTCCATCGCGGACTGCAACTGGGGCCCACACTCACATTTCAGTGACCCCATCGCTTCGCCGGTGAGACATTCGGAGTGGAGACGAACCAGCATATTGTCGTGAGGCTCACCCGAGACAATCGCAATGTGGTCAGCGCCGGTTGCTCGGTCGCGGTAGGCGC
This sequence comes from Microbacteriaceae bacterium, assembly GCA_007117135.1. Classification (GTDB taxonomy): domain Bacteria; phylum Actinomycetota; class Actinomycetes; order Actinomycetales; family Microbacteriaceae; genus Pontimonas. The sequence continues at coordinate 4,797 of SKHB01000153.1, forward strand.
GAAGCAGAAACTTGCCGTGTTCGGTGGGGACGTTTGTTTCCACTTCAAAAATGACGCGGCTCGTGTCATCCAAAATGCGATTACTGATTGCTGGCACGGCGATGCTGTCGTCACTGTCCATGGTTTGGAGTAACTGGTCAATGGTGATGACGGGAACCCCGTGTTCTTCACCAAACGCCAACAGTTCCGGCAACCGCATCAGTTCACCGTTGTCGTGAACCACTTCACCAATGACACCCACCGGGTCAATGCCTGCCCTGGTCAGAAGTTCAATGGTTGCCTCGGTGTGACCGTGGCGGGAGCGAAGCCCACCCTCTGCTTGACGTAGCGGCAAGATGTGTCCCGGGCGAATGAGGCTCTCAGGCGTTGACTGAGGGTCGGCCAAAACACGCAGTGTCCTGGTCCGATCTGAGGCGCTAATGCCTGTTCCAATACCGGTCGCTGCGTCCACCGACACGGTGTATGCGGTGCGCAGGGGGTCTTCCGTGTTGGCGACCATGATGGGCAAATCCAACCGGTCAATCCATTCAGCCGGCATCGGGGCACACAAATATCCAGAGGTGTGCCGAATCATCCACCCCACCCACTCAGGTGTTGCAAGGGACGCAGCCAGGATGATGTCGCCCTCGTTTTCTCGGCCCTCATCGTCAACAACGATGACGGGTCGACCCAGCCTCAGGTGGTCGAGTGCTTGGTCTAGTGCTCCAATTGGCACGCTAGACCCCCTTTCCCTGCATTTGTAACAACCTCTGCACGTGACGGGCAACGATATCCGTCTCCACGTTAAC
>SKHB01000006.1 GCA_007117135.1 Microbacteriaceae bacterium
CCGAAGACGCCATGGCCATCACCACTACCACGGTGAACATTCCCGCCGTGTCCGACGACGGTGAGGTTATTGGCCCAGATGACGCCGATGACACTGGTGGCGTGCCCCTGTGGGTGGTGCAGGGAGTGCTTGGCATTGTTTCTGTGCTTCTGATTTTTGGTCTTCTGATTGTTATTGTTCGACGCGCCGTGATTATCAGCAGACGATAAGCAGATAGTCATTCAATTTCGGCGGAATCCCCCCGGGTAAGGGCCCACCAATCCCTAGTGACGCTTGTTGGCAAACGCCCTATAATTGGGAGGGTTGGTCGGTGGCCGATGATGAAAACAGCGTGGTTGACTGCTAGGTCGGAGCAAGTTTTGGCATTGAAAGCACCTCACAGCCTGTTGCCGACGGATTCGAACGATGCTCTCTTAATTGGTCGCGTCTTCGCCCCCGAGTTCGGTGGCCCCCGAGTGGTCCAGGTTCGAGGAGACGATGTCTGCGACCTGACCGACGACTTTTTCACCGTCTCACAGATGTGTGAACACACTGACCTGGTGGGTTACCTCAGCGAGGATCGGACACCTTCGTGGTCGCTGGCCGATCTTGTTGACGCCTCCACTGCCCGCCGACTAGACGCACCCCATCTCTTGTCACCGATTGATCTTCAGGTCATTAAGGCCTGTGGTGTGACTTTCGTGGACAGCATGATTGAAAGGGTCATTGAGGAAAAGTGCGCGGGGGATCCTCTTCGGGCAACAGAGGTTCGCGAGCAGGTGTTGGCGGCATTGGGGGGAAGCCTCCGGGGGGTCACACCAGGGTCGCAGAAAGCCGCCGAGGTAAAAAACATTCTTGTCCAACAGGGCTTGTGGTCGCCGTATTTGGAGGTGGGCATCGGCCCCTACGCCGAAGTGTTCACGAAGGGTCCTGTCCTGTCCAGTGTAGGGTTTGGGGCCGAGGTGGGTATTCCCACATTCTCCGAGTGGAACAACCCGGAACCGGAGCTCGTGTTGGTGGTGTCACGGACGGGAGCTGTTGTTGGTGCGACGTTGGGTAATGACGTCAATCTTCGAGATATTGAAGGGAGAAGCGCTCTGTTGCTGGGGAAAGCGAAAGACAACAACGCCCAGTGCGCCCTGGGGCCCTTCATTCGAGTTTTCGACACAGCCGTGACTCTGGATACTCTCGCCGAAGAAACTATTCACCTAGAAGTTGTCGGCGACGACGGGTTTGTGATGACCGGGACCAATTCAGTGTCTCACATCAGCCGACCGCTCAAGCAACTCGTCGAACAAACGGTTGGCCTGCACCACCAATACCCGGACGGTTTGGTGTTGTTTACGGGAACACTATTTGCGCCCACCCAAGACCGGGACACCCCGGGGTCAGGCTTCACCCACAAACCCTCAGACCGGGTATCAATATGGAGCACGCATTTGGGTTTGTTGTCGAACACCACCGGGGTGACAGAAGACCTGCCTCCGTGGGAGTTTGGGATCAACGCCTTCCTTGACTATGCGCTGAGGCGACGTGCTGCTGGAGGCCACTGATGACTCACGTGGTGTGGACACAGTGGGCTGACCTGAGGGGGCCCGACGGGGTCACCATGCTTCACCCCGGCAACGCTCCGTTGGATAGTGACGCTATCGAGAAGGTGACTTTTTATGTTCCGCCATATATGACGGGGCGGGCCGGACTTGAGCCAGTGCGTCGAATGCCGAAGCTACGCCATCTGCAGTTGGCGAACGCTGGCTACGACGACGCTATTGACTACGCCAGACAAGATCTCACCATTCATAACGCTCGTGGTGTTCACGATATGTCGACTGCTGAGCTTGCTCTTGCGCTCACTCTCGCGTCACAGCGGGGGTTCCCGGATTTCTTTCGAGCTCAGCAAGAGGGTGCCTGGAGACCTCAGCCCTATCGGTCGCTGTGGCGGTCCAGAATAGGAATTCTCGGGTTTGGGTCTATTGGCCAAACAATTGCCAGGATGATGGAACCTTTTGAGGTGGAAGTGGTGCCGTTTACGAAAAGTGGCAGACATGGCACCAACACCATCGATGATGTCGAGACACTTTTGCCCACCCTCGATGTGGTTATCCTCATCCTCCCCGCCGCGCCGGAAACCGTGGGGATGGTGGACGCAGCCTTTCTTGGCCTGATGAAAAATGACGCTCTGTTGGTGAATGTGGCCAGAGGTCCCATTGTTGACACCGATGCCCTGGTGAAAGAGCTTCGTGCCGGGCGACTACGGGCAGCTGTTGATGTGACAGATCCGGAACCTCTTCCTCCTGGACACCCCCTGTGGGGTCTCGGGAATGTGATTATTTCGCCACACGTGGGCGGAAACAGTTCAGCCTTCGAACCTCGAATGAAAGCTCTCATTACAACTCAACTCAACAAACTGGTCGCCGGGCAACCTCTCGATAACGTCGTTCTTCGGGGCACACAGTCACCCTAAACTCCACACCAACAAATCTGCTCCCGGAATGTGAAGGAAACATTGTGATCGAAACCACGATTGAAGAGACCAATGCCATCGTGGAATCAAGCAGGAGGGCTTTCATGCAGTGGTCTGCAGTGCCCGCAGACACGAGAGCATCATGTATTGAAGCCATAGCCGATGCTCTTGATGCTTACGCGGACACTCTCGCCGAAGTCGCCGACACGGAAACGCACCTAGGCCGTCCGAGGCTAGTGGGTGAGATCGCCAGAACCACCTTTCAGCTGAGAAGTTTCGCCACTGAGGCGAGACATCCGACTCTCACCGCTCCGGTTGACAACGAGGCTGTGGACGGCGCCCCCCCAGAGGGTCGCCCTTCCCTTCACAAGGTGTTTGTGCCACTGGGGCCAGTTGCCGTCTTTGGTGCAGGGAACTTCCCCTTTGCCTTCGCCGATGTAGGGGGAGATACAGCGAGTGCGTTGGGAGCTGGCTGCACAGTCGTCATCAAACAGCATCCGGGCTATCCCCGCACCTCCACCGAAGTGTTGCGTATTGCCAGAGCCGCTCTTGAAGCGGAAGGGATGACACCGGATGTGCTGACCACAGTTATGGGCGTAGACGCTGGGCGAGCACTCGTTGCCCACCCCGACATTCAGGCGGTGGGTTTCACCGGTTCCCTGGAAGCGGGTCGGTCACTCTGGGACATCGCTGTGAGTAGGCCCAGGCCTATTCCGTTTTTTGGAGAACTGGGGAGCGCCAACCCTGTTTTCATTACTGAGGCGGCAGTGACGGCAAGGGGTGAGACAATTGCGGAAGACGCTGCGGCATCAATAGCGTTGGGTCGCGGGCAGTTTTGCACCAAGCCGTCTTTGCTGATTGTGCCCCGAGATGATGAATTTATCGACCTCCTAGCCAGGCATCTTGCTGCAACCGGGGAGGGCCCACTGCTGTCGACTCGATCGACTGTTCGGTTCGCTGACACTAAGGCGATAGTCACAACAGGTCAGGGTGTCAGTGAAGTGTTGAGATCTCGCATTGATACGGCGACGGGAGCAGTATCTGCTGGGTTATTGCAGGTAGCGGCTGACGATTTCCTAGCCGACCACCAAACAATAACCACCGAGTGTTTTGGACCCCTCGCTGTCGTCATTACCTACACCACCACCGACCAGCTTGCCGAGATTGCCCAAGTGTTGGAGGGAGGCCTGGTGTTGACTATTCATGCCGAACACCCCGCAGACCGCGACACAGTGTTGGGGTTGTATGAGCTGGGGAAGCGCTTATTTGGTCGTGTGGTGACCAACGGTTGGCCGACCGGGGTGGCGGTGGCGCCTGCTCAACACCATGGCGGCCCATACCCGGCATCCACACTTGCTGGGTTTACTTCAGTGGGCCTGCAGGCTGTGATGCGGTTTGTGAGACCGGTGACGTTCCAGGGAATTACCGGCTCCTCTTGGGAAGAGCTGATTTAACCCCCGGCTACACAGGTGCTGCGAATTTTTCCCAAATTTTCAATGGTGGTTTCCACCACATCGCCTGGGACGAGGTATTTCTGGGGGGTCATCCCCATGGCAACACCGGCAGGGGTGCCGGTGTTGATGATGTCACCGGGGAATAGTTCCATGCACTGGGACACGTAACGAACAACTTCGGCGATGGGGAAAATCATGTCATTGGTGTTTGATGACTGCCGTTTTTCTCCGTTAACAAAACACTCCAGGTCGAAGTTTTGGGGGGAGCCGTCTGGTTCGGTGTCAATCCAGGGCCCCATGGGGTTAAACGTGGGGAAGGATTTCCCTTTATCCCATGTGCCTCCCCGTTCCAACTGCCAGTGACGCTCTGACACATCTTGGCTAACCGAGTAGCCCGCGATGGCGTCTAGAGCCTGGTCGTGGTTGGCGGCGTAACGTAGTTGCTTGCCCATAACAATGGCCAACTCGACTTCGTAGTCGGTGTGTTGGGAGCCTGGGGGAATTTCAATATCGTCAAAGGGCCCCACCAGGCAGTCTGCAGACTTCATAAAAATCACCGGCTCGTGGGGAATGTCGGCGCCGGTCTCCTCGGCGTGCTTGCGGTAGTTCAAGCCAATACACACAATTTTTCCTGGCCTCGCCAGAGGCGCTCCGATGCGGTGGTCGGCGACAGTCAGGGTGGGAAGGGAACTCACATCGGCGTCTCGGACTTTTTGGATTCCCCCTGCCTGCAGCGTCTCTCTGTTCCAGTCGGGGATGAGGCTACTGACGTCGACGGCGGTTTGGCCGTCAATGAAAACGACGGGTTTTTCTTCACCGAGGTGTCCAATTCGTCCGATGCGCATGGTGTTTCTTCTTTCCTGAAGTTGGGTGGTCTGTGGCAAAAGCCTATATGATTTTGTCATACGCTCCGCCTCGGCCAGTGTTGGCAGTCTAGGTAACATGCAACGCGGCAGTGTCCAGTGAAGGGGAAAACAATGGTCAAACGGCAATTTCCTAACCCGAAAGATCTCGCCCCGCTTTTGAAGTTTCGTAAACCGATCTGGAATGGCACAGATCGCCGCCTGCAGCGGGCACTGACCATCAATGACCTCCGCACGATTGCCAAGCGCCGAACCCCTCAAGCACCCTTTGATTACACCGACGGGTCCGCTGAGGAAGAAATCAGCCTGGCGAGAGCCCGCCAGGCTTTTTCGGACATCGAATTTCACCCCGCCATCCTGAAAGATGTCTCCCAGGTGAACACCTCCTGGGAGGTGTTGGGAGGTCCGGTGGGGATGCCTGTGGGTATTGCCCCCACCGGTTTTACCCGCATGATGCACACCGAGGGCGAGTTTGCGGGCGCTCGGGCAGCAGAAAAGTTTGGTATTCCCTTCTCCCTCTCCACGATGGGCACAGCGTCCATTGAAGAGGTAAGGGACGCTGCCCCGAATGGGCGCAACTGGTTCCAGTTGTATATGTGGAAAGACCGGGACCGGTCTATGGAACTGGTGAACCGCGCGGCGGAAGCCGGCTGTGACACCCTGCTGGTGACTGTTGACGTCCCGGTGGCAGGGGCGAGGCTTCGGGATAAGAGAAACGGGTTTTCCATCCCTCCGGCACTGACGA
>SKHB01000050.1 GCA_007117135.1 Microbacteriaceae bacterium
GCGCTGTGGTTGGTGTGTGGGTTGTTGCCGTGGCTGTTTTTCAACTCAACCATCACGCTCGGTGTCCGCTCCATTGTTGATAACGCGAACCTGGTCCAAAAGGTGTATTTCCCGAGACTTGTCATCCCGCTGTCACTGACAGGCGCGGGAATGGTGAACTGGATGTTTGAGATGGCCGTCTTAGCTATCGCCTTGACTATTTTTGGCGCGTTTGTGTTGCCGTGGATTCCGCTCACCATTGCCTTCATGCTGCTGTTGGGAGTTTTTGCGGCGGGGCTGTCGATGCTTCTCTCCATTGCGAACGTGCATTTCCGAGACCTCGCCTACCTGCTGACGGTGCTGTTGCAGTTCTGGTTTTACCTGACCCCGATTCTGTATCCCATCAGTCTCGTCCAGGCCCAATCAGACCGGTGGGGCGGGTTACTCGGAACCCCCATCACACTCGTTGACCTGTACAAGGTCAACCCGATGGAACCGTTTGTATCGATTTTCCGTGACCTGCTGTACCACAACACGTGGCCAGCGATGCCGTCGGTGGTGGCTGCAATGGCGTGGGCGTTTGTGACATTCGCAGTGGGGCTGTGGGTGTTTTCGAAGAAGGACAAGAATTTGGCGGAGCTGATATGACACACGTGGCTGTCTCTGTTGACAATGTCAGCAAAAAGTTTCGCCTCTACCACGAGCGAAACCAAACCCTAAAGTCTGCGGTGATGCGCGGGCGCACTTCCCGCCATGACGAGTTTTGGGCTCTCAAAGATGTCACGTTTGATGTGGAGGCCGGTCAAACATACGGCATCATCGGCTCAAACGGGTCCGGCAAATCAACCCTGTTGAAGTGTTTGGCGAAAATTTATTGGCCCACCTCCGGCACCATCACCTACAACGGCAAAATGGCCTCCCTTCTTGAGGTGGGGTCCGGGTTTCACTTTGAACTCTCCGGCCGCGAAAACATTTTCCTCAACGGCTCGATTCTTGGCATGAGCAAGAAAGAAATCACCGAAAAGTTTGACTCCATCGTCGAGTTTTCGGGGGTGGAAAAATTCATTGACCAGCCGGTCAAAAACTATTCGTCTGGCATGTATGTGAGGCTCGGTTTTTCTGTCGCCATCCACGTTGACCCCGACATTTTGGTCGTTGACGAAGTGTTGAGTGTGGGGGATGAAGAGTTCCAGCACAAAAGCTTCGAAAAGTTTTTAGACCTCAAGCGAGCGGGAAAAACAATCATCCTCGTTAGCCACGGCCTTGATGTTGTCGCCGACATTTGTGACCGAGTGTCGTGGATTGAAAAAGGTGTGTTGCAAACCTCTGGACCGGCGAGAGACGTTGTGGCGGCGTATCGGGCGTCTAGCTCCGACTAGCGGCAACCTCGGGGGCGACGGTGTTGTGGTCGAGCCCGGCTGTAGCCACGGCAAGCTTTTGACCCCACACCAGTGCCACCCAGGCGGCCCCAAAGAAAGCAAGCGTGCCCACCACCCACACGCCCATTGGCGTAATCGCTGAGCCGCTGAGTGACCACCACCACCATTCGCCGTTGGCGTTCAGGTTGAAACCTGGCTCATCCAGCCCGGTGACGTAGCGGCGAATGTTTTGGTGAAGCGCAATCGAGTTCGACAACGTCAATGCAATGGTGATCATCACCAGTGGGGTCTTCTGGCTGAACAGGCCCGGGTGCCCGGCCGGGCGCAGCAGCATGATGCCGAGCAGGACAACAATCAGCGGCAGGATGTATCGCGATTGGAAACCGGCACCGACTAAGAAGCCGGAAATCTGCAGCAAGTACAGCGGGATTGTCCACACCATGATGAACATGAGCACGCTGACAAGGCGAATGCGCAGGCTCGCGCCGGCAAGCCCGATACCAATGAGGGCGACAAAAACTCCCATCGACAACAGGGCAACAATTTGGGGCATGGGGGTGTCGAGCCAACCGAGGGACCCCCACGGCCAGGCTCCAACAACACCCAGCCACAGGCCCGGTGTCTCAATGATGTTGTTCCACAGCAAGCCCCAGTCGAATTCATCCTCTGACCCGCTCCTAAAGCCCGTCGTCAGAGCCCCCAGGGCGCCTCGCTGAAAGAACAACACTGAGCCCGCGAGCAGCACACCGACAGCCGGAATCCACAGCCGGCGAATCAACTGCCTAAATGGGGCATCGGTGGCGAGAAGGGCAACCCCTGAACTGGCAATGGCGAACAGGGTGGCGTCTGTTCTCGCCGACGCGGCCACACCGGCGAAGGCGACAAACATGACACCCAAGACCCAGCGTTGCCAGCCTGAGTGTTCGAGGTATCCCAAAAGCGCCACCCACGCTGACCCCACACCAATAATCGCCCAAGCACTGGGGTTGGTGGAGGGAATAAGGAACATCGCCAGAGGCACCATGGTGCCAAACCAGGCAAACAGTAACGGCTGTTTCAACCGCACCGGCACCAACAACCACAGCGCCACATTCAAACCGATAAACAGGGCGGCGTTGACAAGTCGCATCGCGATGACAGAGGTTTCAATGTTTTCCCCCGCGAACACACTGAAGAATTGGTAGAAACCTGTGGGGTAGAGCTGTTGCACCGAGTTCAGGCGGTTGGTCATTGTTTCTCGACCATCGGCCGTTGTCATGAGCGGTTGACAGGCAGCGCTTTCGTTGGGGAACTGGGCGTAGCAGCGGGATTCGGGAAGAGCGCTCGGCACCATTTTCTGCCTTTTTCGCTCTTCCATGAAGCACAAGTCGGCCCCACCAATGTCTGTGCACCAAATTGACGAGAGGTGATAGTCGTCGTCGGGGGTGGAGCCGGGGGCAGACGACAAGCTCCATGCGCCAAAACTCACGAAGGCAAGCAGGGCGACGGTGATGACTCCCGCGGTGCGTGAGTGACGAAGCTTCTGCCAGAGGTCTTTGACAGACATCTTTCGATTGACAGGTGTTTCGTCGGTCGCCAACGTCATGTGTTCTCCAGGGTGGGATGGGCTACGTCGAGCTTAGCTGTCGGAGGGTCTGTCGAATGTGAGCAGACTGGGCGTGCGGCGTGTACGTGGCCGCCACGTGATCTCGTGCAGCCTGGGTTCTTTTCGCCGCGAGTTCTGGTGGCGCCTCGATTGCCTGCTCAAGTACCTCTGGCCACGACAGGCCGTCGGCCAAATACCCGTTGTGGTTGTGGGTGATGGCCTCCACAAAAACCGGTGCGGGGGAGGCAACCGTGAGAACCCCCGCGGCGGCTGCTTCAAAATATTTCAACTCTGACTTCGAGTAGCTAAAGGCGTTGTGTTGAAGGGGGGAGAGGTTGAGCGACACTTCCGAGATGGCTTTTTGCAACCCCAAGAAGTCCATGAAAGGTAACCGATCAATGCGGTGGGCAAAGCGGTGGAGGCTTGCTGGTGGTTCCAGATATCCGGCGATTCGAAGCCTCGCCCCCGGGTAGCGGTCCAGAATATGTGCGAGGCCTTCTTCAGCAATCTGGTAATCGCGGTTGTGTGAGGCCGAACCGGAGAAGTAACCAATGATGGGGGTGTCTTGCGAGGGTGGCACACGTGCGGCCCGAAGCGACTCTGAATAGTCCCACTGTTCGGTGTTCAAGAAGTTGGGAATCACAGCGACCGGGACATCGAACTGTTCCCGCAGTTTGTCGGCCAAAAAAGCAGTAGTAGTGATGATGCCGTCCACTTCTTGGAGACTGTGCCGAATTCGACCCACAACTCCCACCCATTTTTCAACCCGACCAAAACGGGTCAGCCCCTGGTCCAGGCTCGCCACCAAAAGCGGTGTCGCCTCGAGGGTGAAAATGTGGTCGTCGATGTCGTAGAGGACGGGTTTATGAGCCAAACGAAACGACCGGATAAGCCGTTCAACATCAGAGTCGTATCGAACCCGCACCAGCACCAACACGTCGGCGTAGTCGCTGAGACGGTCAATGGCGAGAAGGTCTTGTAAGAAAAAATATGAGGCCGACATGTCTGATGCCGACTGGTTGATGGCCTGCGCCATGTTGTAACAGCGGTAGCGGAAGGTGCCAGGCTCTGCACGCTCATACACGTACGCCACCCGCAGCGTTCCAGGGCGCAGGTCGGAAAGCCTCTGCGTCAGAGGCTTCTCCCACGGCATGGCATCAAGCACCTGGTAGGCGGCGTTACTCACTAGCTGTTGCTCCAAAGCCCGTCCAGGCTGGCCGCGACATCAGAAAGAGTCGGCCGTGGTGTTTTCGGTGGCGCCTTCTTCGCTGACACGGCCTTCTTTAGAGCCTCCCCCAGATGATCACCGGCGGGCGTGGCACAGTCTGACACCACCGTGTGAATTCCGGCAGCCTGTGCGTGCTGGGCCAGGTAGCTGGGTTCTGTTCCAGCCCCCAGTGTCACCAGCACTGAACACGACCCCACCTCGCGCGTCCAGGAGGCGGCAGTCTGGGGTTGTGCGAGCCGCGGCACCACACTTCCTGTCAAAGTCACCGGTCTGGTGATTGACCCCAGCAGTGCCACCTGCCAGGCCGTATCGTCAATGGCTGATGTGGCGAGGGCCTCTTCGATGAGTTTCAGACTGTGGGTAAACAGGTTTTCTAGCGACTCCTCATCGGCCACCACCCCAATGGTGGGCGGGGTGGTGGGGGTGGGGGAAACGTCAAGAAGGTGGGGGATGTCAATGACGGTGCTGTGACCGGCGGGAGATAGGGCCTGATGAAGCTCTGCGCCAAACACAATGGTCTTCACGTGTGGGTTGGCGAGTTGACTGGTGGCAAGAAGCCTCAACTCACCTGCCGGGTGACGGTCTGGTTCGTGTGCTACCACCACCCACCACAGTTCGTCTGGTGCGACAAAGTCACGAAGTGACGCCCTCGAGGTTGCGGACGTTGCCCACCAGACTTCCCCGTCAACACACTCCACATCTGCGGTGGGGCCGGGAGAGCGCACCACCACATCAACGTGTGGCGGGTGGGGAACCATCGGGGTCGCATCAGTGATGTCAGCTCGGGTGATGTCGTTGGAGCGGAGAATGAATCGCAGCATCCAGCCGTGCCTGGCGGCCACCTCTGTTGCCAGCGCGACGACCGGCCGAAGCCCCAACCCCATGACACGTGGTGTGTGGTCGTCGATGACGACGGACAGGCGTGTCATGTTTGCTGACGGCGCAGTAAACAGCGGCAGGGGGGTGTCGTGGGGGATGTGTGCTGCGCGAACAGCTTTCCCAGTGGTGTTTGCCAAGCGACCCTCCTTGTGGCCATGGAGCAGAAAGTGAACCAGTGGGTTGGCACCCAACTGGCGAACATCTCGGTAACTATCCCAGTAAAACGCGGTGTCAAAGCGGGGGGAGGGGTTCAATCGCTGTTTCCACCCCAGGAGTGCGTAGTGCACAACAGGGTTAGGGAACAGTTTGGCCCCCGCTGATTGCTTCCGATACCAGGCAGCATCAAACAGTGCAGAGTCTCGCACCAGTCGATACAGCTCGACCATGCGGGTCA
>SKHB01000060.1 GCA_007117135.1 Microbacteriaceae bacterium
CATCAACGATTCGACGAGGCAACCAGTTGGTGTTGGTCATTACCGGCGTGACCATCACAGGCGCAGATGAACTGAATTACAGCACTGCCAGCTCTTTCGAGATTGTTATTCGCACCTTCCCCGCACCTCAAAGACCACAGCCCACTGCCGACCAGTCGGCAACAGAAGCACCCGCGGTGGTCTCACCTGTGGCACCATCGAGCACTACACCTCCTCAAACAACAAGCCCCAGCGTGCCGCGGCCTACCCCCGTTCAACCCCCTGCACCCGAAACGGAACCGCTGGCCTCTAGTGTCCCGAGCATTCTTCCCGGATGGAGACCCGCAACCAGTCCGCTGGCAACAATCGATTACGGTTCAGGCAGGGTGTCACGCGACATAGACCCGCGCTCAATTGCCGACACCATCACCATCGACACCCGTGAAGAAATCGCCAGTGAAAGATTTGACGGCTTCGCCCCTGGTGCGACCGTGCAACTAGAAATTATGGGGGCACGAACCATCGGCCTCATCACTGTTCAAGCTGATTCAGAACTGAGCGTTGAACAAATTCAAGAAAGCCTGCAGTCGATTGATCCGACCGTTGCTGCCAACGCCCCCCGAGTTTTCCCTGCGGCCCCCACAAACGCCTCCGATGTCCCTTCACCTCTCGAGAGGGAACTCCTTCAAGACGCCCTCGCGTGGCTGGGGCTTCCCCCTGCAACGAGCGGCCCGGGGTTTGCTCCAGGTGTGCCGATCGCTGAAGTTGTGTGGCAGGTGGAGGGTTTCCGCCCCGGGTCAGAGGTGTTCCTCGTTGCAACGTCCGAGCCAAGCCTCATCGCTTGGGGGGTCGCGGGAAGTAACGGCACCGTGTCTTTGCGGGGGACCGTTCTCGATAATGCCCTTACCCCGGGAGAGCACCGCTTCCGCCTTATCGGGACGTCGGTGATTGATGCGCTGCAGGCTGGTGATTCCGGGGAGATTGCTCTGGGCAACCGCCTGGGCGACTACATCAGCCAGTTTGACGAGGACACGTTCTTCGTAGCGGGGCTCTGGGGGCCGAACTCTGAGGGGTTCGACCACGTTTCCGTCCGATACGTTGACCCAACACCCACCCCCGCACCATCACTGTGGTGGTGGCTGTTGCTCCCGGCTCCGATGTGGACAATGTTCATACTGTGGCGCAGGCGCGGTGGAAAATGGCGCGGTACCGGCCAGACCGCCGCGGCTGTTGTGACCGCGGTAGCTCTTCTTATCCCAGCGGTGATCGTTGGAGTGTATTTCGGTCACAGTCCGCTAGCGCCGTGGGCGATAGGAATTAGCGTAATCAGTACCGGTTTGCTGATTTTTGTTGGACGGGGTCAGAGCAGCTCTTCTGGTCAATCACTACCGTAGGGCAGCGCTCACCCCGGTGGTGCGCGGGTCACGGATTCTCTGCACGAAGCCAGTCAAGCCAGCGGGAATAGATCAGACAGCACAACCCATCAGCAAGTTAGCTACGGGACCAGCGGCGCGGGCATAGGCGCGACCGGTTGACACGTCAACACCCCGGACACTTTTTCGACAACTCCACGGCTTCTGGGGCGGGGGTTTAGGGCGGGGTCGAAACTGTCACGCTTGGTTGTTCCCATTACCGTTCAAGACGACCCCACCAACACAACACCATGTTCGGACGTTCGGTCACCCGTACCGCTACAGCACCGCGCATGAGGGGGTTGCGTAACCTGGGGGGTGTGGAGAGGGCAGCTAACGCTGCAGCGGACATGACCCTATCGAGAACTGTTTATCTGGGAGCGGTGGCTGCAGTGACCGCTGCAACCATGGTGGTGACGCTCCCCGCCCACGCCGCGGTCAACACCTCCCGTTTCGCCACACACGCGGAAGTTTCTGGCTCGGACGGGAAAAAGGCAACGATTACTCTCCCCGCCGGCTACCCCGTCGGTGAGCTGACCGCGGCAAGGGAAAATTCCGTGACTGTTCCAACCGCACCTGCATTCAAAAACGACACGACAGACTTTGAAACCCTCTTCGCCCCAGACAGTCTCAACCAGAATGCCCCCACCCACATTTCTTTGAAGTCGAAAGGAGACGGAACAGTTACCGAAAACTCGGCTGAAATTGTCTTTCCTACGCCTGTTCCGGCCAATAGCTTGGCAATAAATTTTGTGGATGCTGATGTAGAAAAAGTCGTCATCAACATGTTCAACGGCGCAACCAGTCTCACCGCCGCCGAAATCAATTTCAAGGGTGCTTACGAGGCAGTATCAAGCCCCACAGGCGGCCCATCCACGTGGGATCCGGCGACCTTCACACTGTCAGGGCCTGGAGCAGACACGACAGGCCAAGCAGCCTGGTTCAATCCAACACAACCGATTACGCGGATAACCCTTGGCTTACCCGACCAAGGCACACAAATGACAACCTCCAGCGTGGTGTATGTGTGGTTTGCTGCCATCAGGCCAACACCGACCATTCAGGCAACATCAGTGCCTGCCGAATACGTGATCGATGATCCCGCCCTAGAACTACTCGATAGCCAATTCACCATCACTTTCCCCGAGCACATCCTGGCAGCCGATTTCGCCGACGACCTTGGCCTCACGTTTGCTGTCACCGACCAGGGGGGAACCGGCTGTTCTCTCACTACCGGCCCACCTGTGACACTTACCGCCACGGACCCTGGCACCTGCCAGCTAGAAGCCTCGCTTCCCGAAGAAACAACAAAGTTTTTTGGCGCGACAACACCCTTCTCCATTCCCATCGTCACCGAACCCACACCCCCGCCACCAGCACCCTTGTCCGACACCTCTCGCCCCAGCCCCGCCACCGAACCGGTCGTGGAGGCGCCTGGGCCAGAACTTGCCGCCACCGGTGCACCGGCTTGGCCGGTGTTGCCTGCGGTAACGGCGCTAGTGGGTGTGGCCATGGTGGTGGCCTCACGGGTGCTGTACAGCCCCCGTCACCGTGGCACCTCTGCCTAAACATTGACACCGCCAACACTGGGTAGATCCTCGAGCTACCCTGCACAGCCGGCCACCCGCACACCCCACACCCCCTCACAACTGCTTGTCGTAATCTCCAAAAGGTTATAAAAGACGTTTTGATTCGGGAGTGGCCATGAGACGAAGCCTTATCGTGGCGCTTGTTGTTGCCCTGGCTATCCCCGTGTCAACCAGCACCCCCGCTTACGCCGCCAATCCCACCCTGAACTTTTATATCTCCCCGCCGACAGTCCAAAACACCTATGTGAGCGGCGCGCGGATAGCGACGTTCAACGACAAAGCGGCCGATACTGCCTGCCCCGCAGAGTGGAAAGCCGATGACAACACGGAAATTGGAACCGTCACAGCAACAAAATCTGACGGTACCGAGGGTCCACCCGCCGTGACGGAATGCAAGATTCGAAAGCCCGACAAGTTTGGTGGTGCCGTCCTCAACGCAAACGACCAACCGTTTCCCCCAGACAACACCACAACCCTCCCAGCCGCCGGCACAAACTATGTGGGCATTTTGTCGAACAAAACCGTGACGCTTTCTCTCACCCAGCCAGAAAGTTACCTGGGCTTCTGGTGGTCAGCTGGGGACCCCAAAAACAAGATCACACTCTTCAGTGGAGGGCCCTCCGGTACGCGAGTGGGCGTATTCACCACAGCCACACTCAAAAGCTTGTTGGGGAGCAACACTTCGACAGACCTTGTAACGGCCGTTGACGGCAACACCTACCAAGGATGTCGTTACTACGGCAACCCCCGCAAAGTTGACCGCACAGCGAACTGTTCCGGAACCGACAGCAGCTACAACTTTAGCCAGCCCTACGCATACATTCACCTCGTGGGTGAAGGCGGCCTGCAGTTCGACACCATTGTTTTCACCCAGGGCTCGAGCGGAGGGTTTGAGTTCGACAACATGGCTATCGCCAGGAATGTTGTCTCCCCCACTGTCGTGACAGAATTTCCCGCAGAAATCAACGCTGGTAGCCCCGACCAGGTCGCCAACACTTGCGAAGCGTTTTCGACCACGTTCGCTATCACCGCCTCCAATTTCACCACCAGCCCCACCTATTCGATTGACCCCACGACACTGCCGGATGGCCTGACATTCAACCCTGCAACAGGTGGTGTCTCGGGGACACCAACAGCAGGCTTCACCAAAACTACTTACACCCTCACTGCTACAGCTGGATCCCAAACGCCAACAGAAACCGTCAGTCTTGAAGTAAACGACTTGGGAAACACTCCCTGTCCGCCGCCACCAGACCCACCAGCAAGCCAGTCATCGAATACCCGAAGTGGCAACTCCCCCGGTCACGTACATGACACCAACAACGGTCCCCAACTTGCCGCCACCGGCGCACCGGCATGGCCGATGTGGGCGGGCGTTGCACTGGCAACAGGAATAGCACTCGACGGCTGGGCACGCCGGGGCTCCCGCCAGCCGGCTAAATCAAGAGGCGACTGAAGGGCTCCTACGCCTCAATCACAATCGGAACAATCATTGGCCGCCTGCGGTGTTTACCCGACACCCAACGGCCGACGGTTCGCCTGACAGTTTGTGAAAACGAGTGAGAGTCCCTGACACCGTTACCGGCGGCCTCTTCGAGAGCTTTAATGATTTGTGGTTTGACTTCATCAAAGATGGCGTCGTCGGGGGCGAAGCCCCTGGCGTGAATTTCCGGGCCAACAACGATGCCGCCTGTTTGGGCGTCGATGGCCAAGAAAATCGAAATGAAGCCTTCTTCTGCCAAGATACGGCGGTCTTTCAAATCCGCATCAGTGATTTCCCCGACGGTTGACCCGTCCACATACACAAAGCCAATATCTAGCTGGCCCGTAATGGTGGCAACACCGGCAGTCAGGTCAAAAACGGTGCCATTTTCGCCGACCAACACTCGGTCTGCCGCCACACCACTGGCCTTGGCAATGTTGGCGTTTGCCCGCAGGTGTCTGGCTTCCCCGTGAACGGGGATGACGCCTTCAGGTTTGACGATGTTGTAGCAATACAGCAACTCTCCTGCTGCGGCGTGACCGGAGACGTGAACCCGGGCGTTGCCCTTGTGAATAACCTGCGCGCCAAGGTCAATCAGACCATTGATGACTCGGTAGACCGCGTTTTCGTTGCCGGGAATCAAACTTGAGGCCAAAATCACGGTGTCGCCCTCGCCGATGGCGATGGTGGGGTGTTCGCGGTTGGCCATGCGAGAAAGCCCCGCCATGGGTTCCCCCTGTGACCCGGTTGTCATGTAAACAATGCGCTCATCGGGTAAGTCGGGGGCTTTCTTCGCATCAATCAATACACCCTCTGGCACCGTCAAGAACCCGAGCTGTTGGGCAATTCCCATGTTTCTGATCATGGAGCGGCCAACAAACGCCACCCGGCGGTTGTTGGCGTGAGCCGCATCAACGACTTGTTGAACGCGGTGCATATGTGAGGAGAAGCTTGCGACAATGACGCGTTTGGTGGCGC
>SKHB01000041.1 GCA_007117135.1 Microbacteriaceae bacterium
CCCGTTTCGACACGCGCACAGCCAAAAACAAGAACTTATCTCATTCATTTGGTAAGAAGAAAGGTGAATATCCCGTTTGTTTTGATGGCGAAAGGATTGGACATCATGATGAACAAAGACGTTCACTACCACACCATCCCCACTCACCTGACCTGGGAAAGAGTGGGACCAGAGGTGGGACCAGAAGTGGTCATACTAGACACCACCACCAGCCATACCTACCGATTAGGCGGTGACCAGGCTGCTGTTTTCCTCGCCGTTGCCTCAGAGACTCCCCCCAGCGCCAAAGAGCCCAGGACCCCCGGTCACGCAGAGGCCATTACCCAGTTGGAAGCTCTCGGGCTTGTCACCCCGCCACCAGGTCTGAAACGCCGGACAGTGGTGACAGGAATGGCAGCGGGTGGCCTCGCCACCCTCTTGCTTCCCCAGGCAGCAGCGGCCGCCAGTGGGTCGACCCTGCCGGTGACGACGTTCACGTTTGACCAAGCCCACGCAGACTTCCGCTGGAGTCACACCGGCACCACCCTCATGGTTTTTGTGTCGGGGGTGGGCCTCAAGGAAACGGACAGGTTTAGTCCCGGTGACATGTGGACGATGACACTCCTCAACGCCGGAAATAAGAGTGCAACATCGCCGGTGGTCGACGCAGCCGGCCTCACCCTGACGTTCGCGTTCCCCGACACAGCCGCTGGGTCATTCCCGGTCTCCCTGACAGCTCAGCTGTCACGAAACACGGGAGTGGAGATTCTCCAGTCACAAGAGTTCACCATCATCGAGCTCTAACCATCCCACCAGCCAGTGGTGGGCAGGCTGGGACATTGGGGGCGTTGGCCCCGGAGAGTCAGCTGACCACCGGTAGTGTGGTCACCCTACCGGGAACCGACACCACAAGGGAGAGCGTCATGGCCAGCACCACACCCGCCCGCATCCGGCCAGTGGTCGTCGCACTCACAGCATTTGTCCTCGTCACTGGCTGTGCCAGTGACCCAGAACCAGACGACGTCACAGTTGACAGCGTCGAAGAAAGTCCCGGTGATGTCGGTGACCTCGATGCTCTCGGCGATATTGACGTCGAAGCCGGCCTGACCACCATTGACATCACTCTTCCCGCCGATTTCACCGAAGGGCTTACCCAGGAAGCACTCGAGCAAACGGTGACCGAACAGGGCTTCCTCTCCGCCACCCTCAACGAGGACCGCAGCGTCACCTACACGATGACAAAAACCCGGCACAGCGAACTTCTGGCTGAACTGCGCGAATCGACCCAAGACAGTGTCGATACACTGATTGCCCCCGACGCAGAGATTTACCGCAGTGTCAGCTTCAATGACGATCTCACCGAGTTCACCGTGTCGGTGAACGCAGAAAACTTCACCGGTGAATCACCCGGGCTCGAGTTCGCCCTCGGCTTCCAGGCCAGCTTCTATTACATCTTTAGTGGCTCGAACCCCGATGATCAAACAATTGAGTTTGTGTATGTCGATGCTGATACTGGCGAAACCATCGCCACGTCAAACTGGCCGTAACACTCACCTTCGCAGCACACGCGGGCACCCGATCGCTTCGCGACGGCAAACTTAGGGCGCCGGCGGTGAACCGGAACCGACCACTCTCCACAGGTCCGGGTAAATATCGCTTCGCCGGCCCGATACCAACGGCTTAGACACGCTCTGCTCACCCCAGGGGTTGCTGGTGTCGGCGGTGCAAGTTGCGAGAACCCACGACTCACTCTCAGCGACGGCTTCTCGCCGGGGCCACCACACATGGTTCGGTGAAAAAATTCCGCTCGGCATATCCGGTGACTCACTGGCTAAGGCCAACCACACGTTGCTGTCACCCGCTCGAAACCGACCAGGGTGTGCAAAGTATGGTTCTTCCCCGCCGAGCGCCAGCACAAAAGGCGCTTGACTTGCTTCTCGTCGCCTGGGCGGGGACAGGGCGGCAGGCCCACAAGCCACCACCACGTGTACGCCTTGGGCTGCAAGCGCTCGAGTGACGAAAAAGTGTCTCAACTCCCAGGCGCCAATAACAGCGATATGGACCTCCCCGAGGCTAAACAATCCCGCCTGGGCTGCAGGCGTGCCCGCCTGCCACACCCCATCAGCACCCCGATGTGCTGTGGCGACTGGCTGGCAGGGCGCTCCCCGGTGGCTGGTCACCACATGCGCCACACCGGTGGTCTGGTTAATGACACTGCCCACGACAACCTGGTCGCCCGCTTCCGCCATGCTGCGGAGGGTGTGTAGCGCCTCGTCATGCTCACTAGCGCTAGTGACGGTGAGTGCTTTCACCACGACAATGTCAGCTGTCGGCGGTTGCAAAATATTTCCTAAACCAACAGTGAGGTCGGTGCCAGACACAGCAAGATCAACCTGGAGGCGACCCTCCAGGCCACCAGAAGGAAGCTCGACTCTTCTGACTTCGTGGGACGTAGGCGCAGCCGGTGCCACACCCATTCGAAGAGTCAGGTCGGCTATGACGACCCCTGTCTCGTAGTCGATTGAGTCAACAACTTCTCCAGTGCCGTCAATGATGCAACTACCGCCAGAGAAAACCACCCCCTGGTCAACACCAAATAAATCAGCTGCGACAACGGGGATGCCTAGTTCGTGGGCTCTGATGGTCCACACCGCGCTGGGGGCTGGTTCTTCCACCCACGCGGTGGGGAAGGCAATGAGCTCTGCTCCGTTTGTGACCGCGTGATGCAGGGGCTCCGGGTAGTCCATGTCTGCACAAATCAGCGGCGCCACCCGACCCCACGGTGTTTCCCATACCGGTGGCGGGAGTGTCCCCGGGGCTGCCCAGTGGGTGTCTTCAGGAAACAGGCACGTTTTGTCGTAGTGCCCCACGATGCCCTCTGGGGAGACAAGGGTGCAACGGTTTCTGAGTGTCCCTGTGGGCTCATCAACACCGGGGTGGCCCACAACAAGCCACATGTCGAATTTTTGTGCTGCCGCCACCCACTGGTTTTGAACCTCGGCCGATGAACACAGGACAGCCAGCGGTTCGATAGCGGCCTTCTCCCGCCAGATATAGCCGCTCAGGCCCATTTCTGGCATAACAGCGAGCTGCGCCTGCTGGCGATGCGCCTGTTCGAGGAGACCCTCTGCTAGTGCCCAGTTCGCTGGCACGTCGCCTGTCACCGACTGCCATTGACAGGCAGCCACTCGAATGGTGGTGTTTTCGGGTGCAGACACGTGCACTGACCCTCCTTTTGTTGATCTCTACTGGGTCCGCCAGATCACCAGAAGAGCTTTGGCCGCCGCATCAGGCGATCCCATAGTCTCACCCTAGAACCACCTCCGGCCCGCTGTCACCGATTCGTTCAGGCGACTTTCGGCGACTCACCGTAACGGTTGGGTCCCGGGTCAGAGTCGAACACGGTGAACACCAACAACACAATTCCCCCGGCGAGGGGAACAAGCCCAATAAGCGCCCACCAGCCGCTGCGGTTGGTGTCATGCAGGCGCCTCACCAACACGGCAAGCAGCGGGATGATGGTGGCCAGAATCCACACCAGGCCAACAATTCCCCCACCGCCGTTGGCAATAAAACGGTCAACATCAAAGTCCATCAGCACCAAATCAATAACGGCCGCAGCCAGGTTGGTGATGAACAAAAACAGTTGAATAAACCAATATTCGGACCGACGTGACCGTCCCGTAAATGTCGCATACTGTGACCAAAAAGACTTCACCGCTTCAGAAAAACCCATGACAGAACACCTTTCGCCAGTGCCTTGAACCTAGCGCCCCCATTGGCCACTCCCTGGGACAGGTCTGTGGCCCAACGGGTCGCCACTCCTCTCAGCAGTACAACATGACGTGACCTCGAGTTCTTCCCTGCCCACAGTGAACCTCACCACCACATTCGCCGTGGGGAACTTCTTGCCCCAGGGTGAGGCCCCAGGCCAAGTACTGGGCGCGTTGCACAGTGACGGCCCCAGCCAATAGGTTGTCACTGTGGGTGCACATGACGCCCCCACCAAGAGGAGTGGTGATGAATTGTCACGAGTGCGGGACGCCCTCAGCAGGCGGGTCTTTTTGTGTGAACTGCGGCACAAGCTTCCAGGCCGCACCCACCAATGTCGCTCCCCCCACCACGCCGGGCAACGCCCCCAGTGACAGCCCCAGTGATAGCGCCAGTGACACCCCGAACATCCCCCAGGTCACCACCGAAAGCCCCACCCCAGAGACCACCTCCTCTACTTCGCCCATTGACACTCCTATCGACACTCCTGCCAACACTCCAGCGAACACGCCTGTAGCACCCGCCACACCACCCGCCTCGCAACCCACCGTTCCACCAGTCACGCCCCCGACGACGCCCCCAGCTGCTCAACCGTTTACCCCAGCGCCCGTGGCTGAGTCTCCAGAGGTTGCGAACCCCGGCGCGGGGACGCCCCACAATGGTGGCCCTGCGGTTGGTGGCCCTGCGGTTGGTGGCCCTGGAGTCACTCCCCCGCAAATGACCCAAAACCAAACCCCGGCCTACGCCACCCCGACCTACCCCAACCCGGCCTACCCCACCCCCACCACCCCCATGACCGGTGCAGCGACTGCTTCCGCGGGGGGTATGCCCCCCACCGGTTATTCCCCTTACCCAAACGGGGCATACCTGCCCGCTGGCCCTCCCCCGAAGAAGGGGCTGTCAACGGGCGCCATTTGGGCGATCGTCAGCGGAAGCGTTGCCGCAGTCTTGGTGATTGCTGTTGGCATATTTGCCTTCACCGGACTCGGTGACAGTGAAGAGGAAGTGGTGGTCACAGGCAACTCTTCCACTCTTGACACCCTGTGGTTGGCGTGTTCAGGTGGTGACTTTCAAGCCTGCGATGATCTTTACTTTGAGGCCCCTCTGGGAAGCGACTATCAAGACTTTGGCGACACCTGCGGGAACAGAAACGAGCCCGCTGGTTACTGTGTTGACATTTATGGCAGCACATCAGGGTCATCGAGCGCTCCCAGTAACTTGGGTAACGATCCGGTGCTCGACCAGTTAGCAGACCGTTGCGCAGACGGTGATTTTGGCGCCTGCGATGATCTTTTTTGGCAGTCACCCCTCGATAGTGACTATGAAGACTTTGGGGCGCGGTGTGGAAACCGAAACGAACGGGCTGCCAACCAGTGTGTGACGCTCTACGGCACAGGAACTGGCAGTGGCGGCAGTCGCACTGTCACCGGTGAATACGGGTCAGACGCCGCCCTGGACAGATTATGGGACTCGTGTTCAGATGGAAACTTTGGCGCCTGTGACGACCTGTTTTTCCAAGCACCCTCCGGCTCCACATACAAATACTTTGGCGACACCTGCGGGCTGAGAAACGAGCCTGCAGGGCTGTGTGCAAGTATTTACGGCTAGTCACCCCGACGGCAGGACAGCCTGCCGGCTTGGCGCACGCACGCCAGCAATCCCCAAACACTGACCCTCGGC
>SKHB01000118.1 GCA_007117135.1 Microbacteriaceae bacterium
CTGTTGATGCTGTGAACCGTCAAAACCTGTCGGCTATGCTGCTAGCCGGCGCAGCCTCCGAGGCTGGCGCGGCTGTGGGGCTTTTGTTGGCTTCCAATATGGTGGCCTCACGCACAAAAATTGACATCAAAAAGGTTGGCAACACAACAGAGCTGTCTGCAGGTGAAGATCTGTCGCTGCGCGCCTCTGACGCAGCCTCCATTCTGGCTGATCTTGTCGTCAATGCACAGTCGGGTGGCGATGCGGGCGTTGGGGCCTTGATTGCGCGCAATGATCTGCACTCAGGTGCTGCGATAGAGAGTGATCACGCGACGCTCAAGGCTTTGGGAGATGTGAGCCTCAAAGCAGTTGGTGAAAGCCAGATCGAGGCGATGCTTTCAGGCAGTGTCACAGTCGATAATGCGCCGGGTGACAAGGTCGAAACTTCAAATGACGTCGGCAGCGATGGCATCGCCTTCGGTGGGTTGGTTGCAACGAACCAAATTATGGGTTCGGCAACAGTCAAGATTAGGGACTCAATCCTTGAAGCCGGTGGTGATCTCACGGTTCTGGCCAATAATCAGGCTGAAATAGCTGCGCAAAACTCGGCGCAGGCGCAGGCCAGTGGTGCCGCAGCCGGTGTAATTCTGGCCTTTAACTCCATAGGCTATGAACCTCAAAATATCCTCTTTAATGCTATCGATACCTTGCTCGACACGTCTATCGGGACGCCAGAACCGTTTTCGATTGATGTATTGATTGAAGACACGCGATTGTCTGTCGCTCAGGATCTGCGCGTTATCGCGGGTCTCCATGATGCAGGCGCGCAGATCACAGCAGAAATCTTCAATACAGCGCAAAGTGCAGGCGGGTCCGCAGGGGTTGGTGTTATTCTTGCCAGCAATCGCGTGAATACGCAGTCCAGTGCCCGGATCATTCATACAAGCCTTCCATCACCCTCTGCGCGCATTGGCGGCTCTCTGAGTTTGGCTGCAAGAAACAATGCCGAGATCACGGCCGATATCGCTCTTTCTTCCGCAAGTGCGGGTGGGGCGGCGGTTGGATTGGCGGTCGCGATCAATGATGCGCGCGGTGATGCGGTCGCGCAATTGCAGCGAGCTGCATTCATCGTTCAAGATGATCTTGCGCTGCAAGCGGAACAGGCCAATGCGGTCACGGCAACGCTGTCTGGCTCGGCGCAATCCCAAGCTGAAGCCTCTGCAACAAATACCGGTGCCCCATCAGGGGGCCTTGCTGTGAGCGGGTTGATCGCCACCAATATCATTTTGGGCAGCGCGGAGGCGAGAATTGATGAAAACCGTCTCGTTGTCGGGGGAGATATGGCTGTATCTGCCCTCAACCGGGCAGTCATACTCGCCGAAAATGCCGCCCAGATGGAGGCGGCTGCCGGCGCGGCTGTGGGCGTAACTCTTGCTTTCAATACAATAGGTTATGAAGCACAGAACGTATTATTTGCCACTGTCGATGCGCTTTTGGGGACAGATATTGGCAATGATGACCCGGCTGAGGCCGTGGCACGCATCTCTGCAACAGAGATCCGGGTTGGTGGCAATCTTTCGATAGAGGCCGATCAGAAGGCCGTGATTTCGTCGCTTATCTTGAGTGAGGCTGAGGCAGTTCCAGGGGACACAGCTGCGAGTTTCGTTGTGGCCACAAATCTGGTCGCAAGTGACGCAGTGGCAGAATTGGTTTCCCCGCAAGGCGATGTGCTCGTAGGAGGCCTTGTTACTGTTGCTGCAGAGGACGCCCCGGAGATATTTGCCGAAGCCAAATTGGTGGCGAGCGCGTCAGATGCGACGGAGGTTGTCGAATATGTAAAGGTCGATTATCGCAGTGATGAGGGTGTACAGGATATCTTCTTCGGTACACAAGTGCTTGTTGTGAACGGTCATGAGGCCGGAGGGGGCGAGGGTCGGATTTACCGCTATATGGGACCCGAGCTTGAAGCCGATCCTATTGAATTGAATCTTCTGGAGACTGATTTTTCAGATACGCGTTACTGGCAGGAAATTCCGCCGCCTGAAGGCTTTATGGCGGATATTCTGGCGTTCCTATATAGTGCTATGCCACAGGTCGAGCGCGAATTGATCCTGTCACGGCTCCCGATTGGCGATGAATATCATGCTCTGGGCGTTAAGCTTGCCGCAGGCTGGGACGATATCACGATTCTAGAGTTTTTACAGGATGACGGGAGCCATTCAAAAGCACGTGCTGCCACATTTGATGGAAATGTATTAAACCTAAGTTTGGGGCAGGCGAGTGGTTTCGCTCTTCCAGAACTTGAGCTAGAGTTTCTTTTTCCGGAATTTGGACTTCCTTCGTTTGAGCTTCAACAGCCTTTGGCAACGCTTCAGATTGCTGGTGAAGAGGTCCAAATCGGGCTGGAGATTAGTTTGAGCTGGCAAGAGCCCAGCTTTGAAAAATTCCTGGAAGCTCTGATTGACAATAACATCTCAGCATTCATGCCGGATGTAGAGTACGGGATCTTTATCGAGGGAGATTTGACTGGTATCCCAAAAGGGTTGCCAGCGAGTATTGAAATTGAGCCGCTCAGATTGCAGGTCACGTTCCTGGGCCAGCCCGTTGAGTTTATCATTGGAGATGGTTCAGGCGGTAATATCAGTCTCGATACGGCTCAGATTGCGCCTGAGCTTGCTGGTTTCATAGATTCAAATGCGGATCCGTTGCTTGTCGAAAATGTTCCTGCAATTGATCTAGATGCTATTTTGCTGGATAGCGCAGTTATTGACGCACGCGTCGATTATTTTGACAATGCAATAGAGATTGATCTTGTTGGTGCTAATATCGAAACTGTGAGAGGAAAGTTTCTTGAATTAATTCGAATTGTTCCTTCCGAGCTTGTTCTTACGGATCCGGATCTGATGGTGTCGGTCTTTGGCCAAACATTTCAAGCACTACTTCCTTTAAGCACATTTATTGCGAATTTTAACGAGGCTGTCGGCATCGATGATCTTTTTACTGCTGCAGACAACGGTGCACTGGTAATTGATTTAGTGAAAATTTATGAAGAGATATTTCCAAGTAAATTTTCTTTTCTTGTTGACGATAGCCGTAGTGAGCTCTTCACGTTGCCTGATATCAATTTCGGCGATATTACGCCGGAAGAGTTAAAAGATGCGGACACACAACAGGCCATAGACTTTGCAATTGACCTTTTGAACGCGCTTGGTTTTACGCTTCCTTTTACAGAGCTTACTGCCGGCGCTGACGATCCGGTTGCATCGCCAGAAAGTGAGCAGGTCGCGGCGCCCAGACGCGGAGTGTCTGCTGAGCAGTCTGTTTCGCTCATCTTTGATGGGCCGCAGTTTTTGAGTGCTAATCCCGAGTCTGCTCTGCCGCAATTTACGCTGAGTTTGGGCGATCAGAAAACGGCTCCC
This sequence comes from Microbacteriaceae bacterium, assembly GCA_007117135.1. Lineage (GTDB taxonomy): Bacteria > Actinomycetota > Actinomycetes > Actinomycetales > Microbacteriaceae > Pontimonas. Next base: position 3,399 of record SKHB01000118.1, read on the forward strand.
ATAACTGTTTTGCCAATCGGGTCTAGTACTGATGCGCTTCAGCGGTTGAGCATCCTTTTTGATACGGATGATTTCGGCAAAGAGCTGCTTCTGAACTTTGGACATAGAGAGGACGCGATTTACTTCATTACAGACCAGGGCACTGAGGAGGATAATCGCATAGCGTTTAAGAGTGTTCTTCAGAACGCTTTGGATGGGATCTTGGGCAATGATGCAGTTCAGATCACGTATAATGAAGATGCTTCCAGCGCGGGTTGGGCTTTTGACCTGTTGTTTGATGGGCATGGCGTTGCTGGGAGTGCGCAGCCGGTAATTGGTCTGACCGCAGTTGAGTCCGACACAAATTTTGTCGCGCGCGCGCAGGAAATCCGGCAGGGAGGCGGAGTTTACACCGCTGACGATCAAAATGCTTTAATCAAAGCTGCGTTACAAAATTCCCTTGGCCAAAATAATGTCGATGTCGCCGTTGAAGGTTCCGGAGATGATACGCGTTATCTGGTTTCGTTTACAGGAGCGCTTGGGGACCAACGCCTGGAGACTCTAAAGGCTGATCTTACAGCAGCATTCAAGGAGTCTGGTGTAGAGATAGGTACTGAAGCCTTGCGCGGTGGGCGTGCTCCTGAGGGCCCTGTTTTCCGTGTCACTCAGCCAGCGTTTGAAGAATTCAAGCTGACCGTTTCGCTTAATGAACTCGAGTATACAACACAGGCTTTGGATCGCTCTGCGTCTCTTGTGCAGATCAGATCTGCGCTCGAGGCTGCTACAGCGCGGGCCGGGGGACCAACACTCGCCAGCATGGGGCTCCAAATCACTGTCACCGAAGGCACAGGTGGAGACAGTTGGAACATCAAGTTTGATGGAGATCTCACAGGCAAGCTGATAGAAGGCGTAATCTCAGAAGGTCTTGGTGCAGCTGATACAACTGCCCCCTCTCCTGCGGATGCAGGTGGAACTGCGCTTGGCGGTTTGGTGGTCCGCAATGATATCAGATCCGGTGCGACTGCGCGGATCGTATCGGCGACGATCAAGGCAGGTGATCTAAATATTTCTGCCTTGGAGAATGCCCAGATCACGGCCAATCTTGACGCTGAGGCGGAAGCTGAATCCGCGGGTGGGGATTCGAGTCTGGCCGTTGGTGGGGTAATTGCGACCAACCTGATTTTGTCGAAGGCAGACGCCTATATTGACGAGAGTAACGTTACAACAACTGGTGATGTGAGTGTTACTGCAGAAAATACATCTGAAATTCTAGCACGCAATGCGAGCCGCATCAGCGCCGATGGGACAGGGGTCAATGTAACCCTGGCCTTCAACACGATCGGCTGGGAAGCTCAAAATATTTTCGCCGCTACGATCGATGCGTTGGTGGGTACAGATATCGGTGCCGAAGTACCTGCGTTGACGCGCGCAGAAATTCTCAACTCGACGATCACGGCCGGGGGACAGGTTCAGGTCCATGCTGAATCGGTGGCACGTATTGTTGCAGAGCTGACCAATGAAACGGCGGCGAGTGTAGCAGACGGCGCCGATGATGAGGCCAGCGCGACAGCTGTTGGCTTTGCTCTGGCCAGCAATATGGTATCAACCAATATCTTCGCCCGAATCTTGCAAGATACCAATGACTCTGCATCCTCCGCTGTAACGGCGGCGGGTCTTTCGATCCGCTCAGAGGATGAGAGCGCGATATTTTCTCGTGCCAATCTCTCGGCGGAGACTGGAAACGAAAGCGAGCTGGCTCTGGCCATTCGTGCATTTGCCGGCTTCTTTGGCCAAACCTACACGGATTTTTCAGGGACACGTGATCTCAACTTTGGAGACCGGGTCCGTATTGGTGAGAATGGCTATTCGATCTTTGACCGCCCGGCGACGCTCTCGGAGGGAGATCGTGTTACTCTGGGCTGGGATATTGCCGGAGGCAAGGCCGGGACCACTTATGAATATATAGGCCATGCGCCCCTGAGCAATGCGCGGCTGGATCGTCAGAATTATTCTGACACGACGCTTTGGC
>SKHB01000104.1 GCA_007117135.1 Microbacteriaceae bacterium
CGGCAAGGACAAACACGTCAACCAGGGCAACACGCTTCAGCCTGGTCGAGTAAGCCAAAGTAGCAATGGCATAGACCGCCAAGACAACGGTGAACCCGGAACCGAAATACCACCACGACCCCACCAGTGAGAAAGCCGCCATCACCGGTGCAAGGACTACAGCATGTTTCACTGACACCGTGCCACGCGCAAAGGGTCGATTCTTCTTTGTCTTATGGGCGCGGTCGTGTTGGATATCCAACACGTCGTTCACTAGGTATGCCGATGATGACATCACACTAAACAGCACAATTCCCACAAACACGTTAAGAGCAAACTCGGGGAGAGCCAGTTGGGCTGCGAGAGCTGGAATGACAAGGAGACCGTTTTTGGCCCATTGGTGGGGCCGAAGCGCCCGAAAGAGACTAGGCCACACAGATCTCTTTGAGCCGACAGCACTGACAGGCGTCCCGGTTGCTTGAGCTCTTTTTAACAGGGAGGCGCTGGGGGTAACGAGAAAACCGTTGTGGGCGTGTTGGATGACAGCTATGTCGGCCCTATCATTTCCGACATAGTCGAACCCTTTGTCGCCAAACCGCTCCACGAGTGCTTTTGCCTTTGTGGTGGAGGTCAGGTTTATGCCGGGGGAGCTTGACAACACTTCATCGAAAAACCCCCAGTGGTCAGCGACAGCGTGAGCCATCCGTGCGTCACTGCCGGTAGCTAACACCACTGGTCGGCTGTTTTCTTTAGCCTGGTGGATCATCTCCACCACGTCGGCATTGAACGGCAATAAACCAGCATCAATCGGGGCCCGAGACGCTAGCGTTGCTTTCACGGTTGGTCGGTCTTTGGTGAAAAGCACGAGTAGCGCAAGAATGTTTCGAGGCCACTGGCCAACGAAGTGGGCCATCAGTTCCAACAGAGTGTCAGTAGCGGAGAGGGTTCCATCGAGGTCCACCACGAGTGGTCTTTTACCCGACACGGGGTCCCCTCCCTGGAAATGACTGTTCCCCCAGTTTAGGTGCTGGTTCACTGAGCACTCGGGAGATGTCGGTGGGTTTCTGTCGGTTGGGCTGGGCTGGTCAACGGGTCACCTGTTTACTCGGCTCGAGACAATAGGGTGGGGCTAGAGGTGTCGCACCTGTTTCGTCGGTGTCGAGGCCGGGGAGGGGTTTCTCAGGTGAGTCAGGTGAGTGCAGATCGTGGACTCGTTCCACGGTTAACTTTTTTGGGTCTGATTGTTCTAAACCTCATTGTCATGGCGTCGTATGTGGCACCGGGGGTCATCTCCAATGACGACTACTTCACCGACCCAGGTCATATGTATATCCGTGACGCCCGCTGGGGAGCTATCCCATGGCTCCAGATTGTCGACGCCGCTTTCGAGAGTCAACTGGTAGCCAAATCATTGGCGTGGTTTGTGGTGTCCATTGCGGTAGCCATGCTCGCCACCCTCCTGGCGCGAATTTATGCGAAAACCCCCACCGTGTTTATCGGCCTTGCTCTGGTGGTGTCTTTGGCCCTCATGTCGTCACAAAACCTGCGATGGGGCCCCGCCATTTGGTACAACGCCGCCAGTTTCTTTTGGCTGACACTCGCACTTTTAGGGCTGGCTGCGTGGTATCGGGCAGGCTCATCGAAGCTCAAGTTAGCTGGCGGTGTCACGCTCTGGGTAGTGGGCGTTATGGCTGCAGCGATTTCGTATCAAGCTTTCGCCATTATTGGCGTTCTCGCCTGGCTCTCTCTCGCGGCCAGTAGGGAAAATACCCGTCCGCTTCCCACGAGACTGGCGTGGATTGTTGCGCCGCCGGCCGTTGCAACCTTAGGGGCCGCTGCGCTGATTGCTCTTCTCAACGCGCTTACGGGCAGTTCCCGGCTGGGCCAGGTCGAACAAGAGGGTTTCACCGGTGACGTGGCTATCGGGACCCTGCTTGTCGCCTACGGCCGGCCCCCACAGGTGGCACTGGGGTGGGCTGCGGTGATTCTCACCATGGTGATTCTCTGGCAGGTCTTTGTGTCCCGAGCACATAAACATCACGCTCACCTGCTCTCTAGCATCACCGTTCTTGCTGCATCCGCTGTCGTGATGGTGGCATTGCCTCTCATCCTTGTCGAAGCGAGCGAAGGCCGCTTCGCCTCCACTATCCAAATTGCTGTACTGATTGGTTTGGCGGCCCAAGCCGTTCTCAATTCGTCATACAACCAGTCCTCGAGCCTACGACCTAAACAAAACCTTGCTGTTCTTGCCGTTATTGCGATTGCAACAGCACTAGCCGGCTTAGGCCTGGCTGCGCTCGACTACCCTGTGCTCGGGGCAACCCTGGGGCTGGTTCTGGTGGTGTGGTCATTTTTGGTTCTGGCCTTATGGGCAGTAGGGGTTCCGCGAACACCCCAGTTCGCGGTGGCTCTCGTCGTGATTTCTGCCCTCCTAGTTAGTTACTCCACTGTCAGGGAGCAGCTTTTTCGCAATTGGGTCGATGTTGAACTAGACAACGAAGTGGCAAACTCAGTTGCCCTCGAAATCTCTCGTCTGGATTTGTCCCGCACAGAGATTATTCAGGTGTCGTACGACGTGGTGGGGCAACCGTCATGGTCGAGCCCATTGCTCCGAGAGTTTGTCTCCGGTATTGGAGTGTTGCAGTTTCATTTGGATGGTCTGAGAGACATTTCCACGCAGGTCGTTCACGCAAATGGGTTTTGTGATGGTGTCACTGACGACACCATCACCGTCACTCGAGTGTCTGCGACAGAGGTGACGGTGTGTGTGAATGTGGATACCGTAGAGGCAGGGCAGTAGGCCAAACGTAAGTGGCGTCCGCGTGGGGAATGGTCATTTGAACACTGCTTGCCTGATGTGGACGGAGATCCTTCCCTTCACTGACCAGCCGATAGGACAACAGGTTTTCTGAGGGGGTTGATCTCAGTGTTGTCGAGGGTGTTCCGTTCAGCCATCAATGACTCGCGCCTCCTGGGAATTTTAGTTCCGGGCGCGGTTGTCCTGGCAACCGGGTCTGTGGTGATTGGTCGGGCGATGATTGCCCGGCGGGATGCCTGGTTACTAGGCGACTGGATGATCGACTATTCAGCAGGGTTTACGAGACGCGGACTCATTGGTGAAGCCATTCGTCAGGTCGCCGCCGCACTGGGAATTGATCGCATTGTCATGACCGGCGTCATTATTTGGCTTGTTTTCGCCTCTGTGGTGTTTGTGGTGACAGCACTATTTCTCTATCAGTACCGGGGTTTCACCACCGTGTTGTTGCTTGTGTCACCGGCGTTTCTTTTTTTCTTCCTCAATGTCCTCGGAACGATGCGGAAAGAACTTCTCCTGTTCCTCCTCATTGGCGTTGTCTTGTTGGCAACGAAAATCACCCGGCGGGGTGAGTGGGCATGGTTGCTTCCAGTTCTATTCCCCGTGCTTGTTTTTGCCCACGAAGGCCTCGCCTTCTACGGACTCTTTGTTCTCATCATTTTTTTCCTGTTGGTCTCTGACGGATTATTGTCACAAAAACAGGCAATGGCCCAGGGCTCTGCCATGGTATTTCTCACCGCGTTCGCCGGGTGGGTGCTTATTCGCCTCGGGGATTCCGCTGGGATTGACCAGCGAATTTGTGACAATCTCGTGAGTGAGGGGTATTCAACGCGGTTGTGTGGTGGTGCGATTGCCTTCCTAGACAGGACAACTCCTGAAGCCATCGATCGAGTTGCGGGGTTGGTGGCCACCAATAACTACCTGAATACCTATGCTGTCGCTATTGCGCTCGCTGCCGTTCCCTTCATTTTTGTTCGCTTCAGCAGAACAGCTCTCGCCCTCCTGTTTATGGCGGCGATTGTCACGGCGCCTCTCTTTGTTGTCGCCATCGACTGGGGGCGATGGATCGCCATTTCGGTCTGGATGGTGACGATGATCACTGTTCGCTTTGATGGCACACGGCATATTCGCCTTCAGCGGTTGAACCCCAAGACACTAATGATTGACTTACTCGCCATCGTCGGCATCGTCTTATACGCGACGCTGTGGTCTATACCCCACTGCTGCGAACCTCGTATCGGCTTTGGCCTTATCGACCGGTTCGCAGACGTTTTGACAATTCTTGGCCGTGGGTGACCACCTCTAGTTACATCGAGGAGGATGCTTCTCTATGGGGTGAGCCGGTTGGGCCCTCTGAACAAGAAGGTGGACTCTCTGATGCTTCCGAGTTCCAGCATCAGCATGATGACTCTCGCGAGTCCCATGCCAAACCCGCCGTGAGGGGGAACACCGTGACGGAAGAAGTCGAGGTAGTGATCAAGGTCTGTAAGGTCCATCTTTTTGTCTTTAGCTTGTGCTTCTAAGACATCGATGCGGTGTTCTCGTTGAGCACCTGTAGAGATTTCTACACCCCGGTAAAGGAGGTCGTACGAGTTGGTGAGCTCGGGGTTGTCTTCGTGACGCTTGTGATAAAACGGCCTAATACTGGTGTCGTAGTCGGAGACAAACACAAAGTCGTGACCGTCTCGTTCTTTGATAATCGCCGATAGGCGCCGTTCTGCCTCAGGGTCAAGGTCCCCATCTGTTCGAGGAATCTCGTAGCCGTCTGCCTTAACCAGCTGTCTTGCCTCAGTAAGAGTGACTCTCGGGAACGGGGTCGCAGGCGGTGTCACGCTAATGCCGAGTGTGGTGGTGATCTGCTCGCCGAGAGTCTCGGACACAGTGGTGAGTGCTCTGGCAAGGAGTTGTTCGTGCATGTCCATCACGTCGTGATGACTGGTGACCCAGCTCACCTCCATGTCCACACTGGTGAACTCGGTGGCGTGACGAGACGTAAACGACGGGTCAGCGCGGAACGCTGGCGCAATCTCAAAAATCTTGCCGAAACCCGCTGATTGCGCCATCTGCTTGAAAAATTGCGGTGACTGGGCCAAATAGGCGGTGGTCTCAAAGTAGGGAACTTCGAAAAGTTCAGCCCGTGACTCTGACGCGCTGGCCATCAGCTTCGGGGTGTGAAGCTCAATGAAGCCGTTTTCTAGCCACCAGGAGCGAAGGCCGTGTTCAAACACGGTCTGGGTTCTAAAAACAATCTGTGCTTCTGGGCGGCGCAGGTCAAGAAAACGCCAATCCATGCGTTTGTCAACGCTGGAGTCTTCGGCAATAGGAGGTTCGGGGTATGCCAGGGAGGCAACGTCGATGCCGGTGATTTTTACTTCCAGACCACCAAGGTTTACCCGTTCGTCGTGGTGAAGGGTGCCGGTGACGGTCAAGAAACTGCCCTGGGTGAGGGCAGAAATGGTTTCGGTGAGGGCTAGTTTCGCCTCAGAGTCGGAGTCTTCGGGGTCTATTTCTCTAGTTGCGGGGTTGACTAACTGCACGAGACCTGTTTCATCGCGCAAGATCACAAACTGGACGCGTTTTTGATCGCGGA
>SKHB01000097.1 GCA_007117135.1 Microbacteriaceae bacterium
CCGATTATGCGCAAGGGCGTCGAGCCGTGGCGGCAGTAAACAACATTGCCCCCACCGACCCCCTCGTTGAGGGGCAATGGTTGTGGTTGCCCCACCCGACAAATATTGCCATTGAGCCGCTAAGTGCTCCCGTGTTCCTCGAACAAATTGGGTCAATGCCCCCGGGCAGTGTTCCCTTCTTCGCCGAGCAGCCCGACCCCGGCGTGAACACCGACAGTGAGGAACAGTAATGGTCGAGTTTAACTTTTGTCCCCAGTGCGCGACGGCAAAAATTGGTCGGTTTTGTGCGGGGTGTGGGACAAATCTCGACCAGTTGACTGCCCTGTTTGCCCAGCTTGCCCCCGCTCCGGCGGCCACCGCAGGCAGATACGCGGCCAGTGAACCAGAAGCGCCGGCGAGTGCGTCCACAACGGCCGGGTTGGTGTATGGGGAGTCGTATGACCCCGACAAGGACTGCGCAAACTGCGGGTCACCCGCCACCGGTGGCGAGTGTGCCCTGTGCAGTGCGGTGTAGCGCTGGCGCTAAACCAAGAACCAGACAAACAGTCCGAAGGCTGAAATGATGGAAATGATCAGTCCGGCGATGGCGAGACCTTTGCCTTTCGCTTGACCCGTTTCCATTTCAATTTGACTGGCACGTGAAATCCCGATCGCACTAAACACGACGGCGAGCACCACGGGGATCACCAAGAACGACAAAAAGAGTCCCACCAGGGATAACACAAAGCCGGCCGTCGCCTGACCGTTTGTTGGCGGTGGCACATACAGCTGACCCTGAGGATAAGAAGTCACCGGTGGGGTGACAACTGTCGGGGTGACCGCGGGGGACACGGCGGCTGCCGGGGTGGCGGCCGCGGGGGCAGCTACTGCTTTTTGGCCACACGACGGGCAAAAAGCGCTCCCCTGGGGGACTGTGTTTCCACAGTGCACGCAGAATGTATCGGGCATGTTTTCCTTTCACATTAGGGGAACTGGCTGACGCAGTCGCCATCCCCAGGTCCTCGGCCGCCACAGGTGGCGCCGTACTCTTCATATTCTGAGCCGGGGGGAGAGGAGAAGAACAGGTCGTCGCACGCGAACATACTTCCCTCCTCGCATTCGCCCCAGAGCAGGTCAAGTTCGGGATCAGAGCCAAAGCCGCTCCCGGTGTCGCTGCCGGTGTCTCCGGTTGCGCCCTGAGCACACGCTCCCGGTCTTCCCTCGCCGTTGCCGCAGGTTGCGCCAAAGTTTCTGTAATCGCTTCCCACCGGAGCTTGGTTATATAAATCGTCGCAGGCAGATAGTGATCCCGCTTCGCAACTATCCCAGAGAGCGTCCCACTCGGCGTTAGACCCGTAAGTGACTGCTTCGATGTTAGACGCCTCGTCGTCGCCACCGCCCACAAGCCACCACACGGCCCCGCCAGCACCGGCGAGGACAAGGACGGCAGCTCCCACAATGGCCAAAATGCGCAACCCGCCCGCCCGTTTTCTTGGATCTCTTTGACTGGTCTGCTGGGAGCGGGTGGTGGTCTGAGGCGGTGTCTGAGGACTGGCCGTTGGAGTGGCAGCTTGGGTAACGGGGTGGGCAGTTGGTTGGGGTGCCGGGGTGGGCGTTGCCACCGGGGCTGCTTGCTGTGGTGGCGGTGTCTGTTGTGGTGGTGGCGCTTGAGATGGAGAAAACACTGCCGGTGCGGCGGGTGTGGGCTGTTGGGGTGTGTGCGCCGGGGGAGTGTGTGCCGGGGGAGTGGTGGCAGCGGGCGCGGTTGTGGGCAGGGGAAGCGCCTGGCCACAGCTGGTGCAAAACCCAGTGGTGGTGGCTTTGGTTCCGCAGTATTTACAGAACATCCCTTATTTTCCTGCCCATCTTGTTGCCATGGTACGCACACAGAAGTCAAAGTCGAGACTAAGTCAACAGCCTACTTGTTCAAAAGCGTTTACATGGCGGCGAAATGTGCGAATAGGGGGAATGACCGTGCTGGTGGCTCAATTACTCGGGTGGTGCTAGCGTGGGCAGGGAGAGACGTAGGTTTTCTCAGTAATTGACCTGCAAGGAGTTGTCCGGTGACGTCTCTTCCTGGCCTGCCTCCACCGCCGCCGGACATTCCCCCGGTTGAGCAGTGGGAGCAGCCGAAAAAGGCTTCCGCGCTTCCGCTCATTCTTGTTGCGGTGGCTATTCCCATCAGTGTGGCTATTGCGTGGTTTTTGCAAGCCTTGGGAGCTGAGTGGTGGTCTCTTGTTGGCTACGCGCTCACTCCCCTCTTTGCTGTGATCGCGACAGGCTGGGATGCGGTCAGTCAACTCTCTGGCCGAAAAGACCCGTGGTTTGTGGTCAGACCCGCACTGTCACGAATTCTTCGCCTGCTCGTTGTCGTGAGCATCGCCATTGGAGTCATTCACATTTGGCGTATTAGCGGCTGGGTCGCACGAACTGCTGTTCAGCAGGGATGGCCATTCCTGGGGTGAACATGATGAAGAAAAAAATGTCAGCGACAGTGGCCCTTTTCGTGGGTGCTCTTGTGGTGCTGAGCGGGAACGTCGCGCTGCAGGCGCCGTCGGCGAACGCCAACGCCATTACAGAACTGAGCGACGTCGCCCAGGCTGCCTTTGAAGACTTGAACACCTGTTTGACGTCGGGTCGGGAAAAAACTATCGACGTGTTTTACCTGATCGACGAATCTGACTCCATGCTGTATACCGACCCGGACATTGTCCGAGAAGAAATTCTGTCCAACAGTGTCATCCAGTTGGCGAACTTTGCCAACCAGGGAATTTCTGTCAACGTTGCCGCTGCCCTTTTCTCCAGCGGGGTGAACCCGCTGTTTAGTTGGCAGAGCATTGGCAGCGAAGAAGACGCCACCGGGGTGGCCAGGCAACTGAGCCAAGGCATCATCAACTCGGCGGTCAGACAAAACTTTGTGAAGTGGACCGACTATGAAGCAGGCTTGGTTCACGCCTCAGGAAAGTTTGCGGAAAACAACCCCGACGGCACCCACTGTCAAACACTTATCTGGCTGACAGACGGCGGAATCAGGCCCGGCGCTGACCGGTCGCTCACCATTCCCTCCCTGGCGCGCCTGTGTCACTCGGACATCACCGAAACAAACCTCACCCGGAGGCCAGACTCTGAACTGGGTCTGATGAACGACCTGCGCTTGCGCAACGTGTCGATCTTCGCCGTCTTCTACAACAACGAGCGAGGAACCCGAGAGGAGTGGCAGTCTCAAGGCAACTCCCCCCAGGCCATCGAGGAGCGAATTGAAGACGGCAGGTACACGGCCAGTTTCCTCCGACCCCTCGTCGAAGGGTCGGGAACTGTTTACCCCGCCACGCCCGTCGACGGCTTCCCCCCCGGCGGGTATTTAGAGTGTGCTGATTTGGGGCCGGACGGGAAAGCCCTCGCCGGTCAACCAAACGGCGCTTTTCTTGACGCTGAAGACCCCATCACACTCGCCTACCAGTTCTTACAACTGCAAGCCCAGATCGACGGCGGAACAAACCAAGAAATCGGTGACGGGGGCGCGTTCGACATTGAACCCGGAACTGCCGCCTTCAGGATCCTCACCACCGCCACCAGTTGGACACTCGACGACCCCGAAAACGTCACCCGGGCCACCCCCACCACTCCCGCCCCTGTTGTTGTCACCAGTGAGCGGACAGGGGTCACCACCATTTTGATGAGGGTTGAACCAGAAACAGACTTGGGACAGTGGCAGTTCACTGTCAACGACGAGGCTGCCATTTCGTCACTATTCGTTTATGCCGGGCTCACCGTGTCGCTTGACCGGGACCGGGAAACACCCATCGTTGCTGGCCGTGACAATTCACTCGGTGGTGTGGTGGTCCGCCAAGCCCAGTATGCGGACATGCCCTTTGACCTGAGTGTCTACCAGCAAAACACCCTGTCGTTGGAGGTCATCCGAGACGGTGAACTGATTCCCGTCACCGATGTCACCATCGAATCGCCGGATACCACCTCCGGCAGTTTCCGTATTGACGGTTTCCGGCCTGACGTGGGCGCGGGGAACACTGTTGATGTTCAACTAACCCTCACACTTGGTGGTGCCTTCCAACCTATTAAGTCGCGGTTTAGTTTGGTTGTTGTCTCCAGTGGCGCATTCCCCGTCTTAGAAGACGCTGTCGTTGTGTTGACGCCGCTCGATGGCCCGGAAGGCGCCGCAGAGGGCACCCTTACCGTCACCCCACCTGTCGAGGTGGAGTCGGGTGAGTTTTGTGTCGCCAGGGAAGCAAAACGTGTCTCCGACCCGCAAACAGAGGCTGTTTCACAGGTTGACCGACTGGCCGACTGGAATTGGGTATTTTCTGCCAACGGCCAAGTGAGAGACTCTGGTCCGCTTGCATGTTTCGAAGTGGCCAGATCTGACCAACCCTTCATCATTGACGTGGTTGCCCAAAACCCACTGCAGGCAGATTCAACGGTCGAATCTGTCCACGAGGCAAGCAGCGGTAATGTCGGCCAGGCGGCAACGTTCGCGGAAGACATTGTTTTCGAGTTTGACTCCACCACCCAGCAGAGCACCCCGGTGTTCTTCAGCGTGTTTATTGCCCTGCTGGTGTTGGGACTGCTGATCCCCCTGCTGTTGTTGTATATCTTCAACCGGATCACCTCACACTTTATTTGGCCAAACGGGCTCGTTCGGGCAGAGTTCCCCGTTCGGGTCAACCTGGGAATCACTGCCAGTTTTGTTGACCCCACCACGGGGGGCCCGTTGACGGTCGGCCCACAAGACTTCCGTTTTGTTGCCGACCGCAACAATCCCCGCACCGTTGACGACGAACCACACGGTATGCCACTGGCCAGGGTTCCCCTGTTCCCGCTTAGCGCCACCTGGACAGAGTGGATTGCCAATATGGGCCACCGCGTGATCAACGTGTATCCAGACGGCGTGAAATCTGTTGACCGGTTCGCTGACGGCAAGGTCGCAGAAATTGGACCCAACATGGCCCAAAACTGGATGCTGGTTGCCCGGGAACCAGACCTGGTCGACTCGATGGGCCAACCCAGCATCCCCGCCACCCTTGTCGTTTACGCGGAAATGGGCGACCTGGGCCGCTACCAAGCCCGGCTATCAGAAATTCAAGCGATGGCGGGGCTCACCGACCGGATCGAAACAGTCAGACAAGCCGTTGTCCAAGAAGGAATCTCAGGCGGCGGGGGAGGCCAACCAGCAGGGATGGTCCCGGCCGGTATTCCGACCCCACCCACGGGAGGCGGAACACCGCCACCACCACCACCGCTTCCGAGCGGGCCGGGCATGCCCCCGCCACCACAAATCTAAGAATTTTTGAGTAACACAATGACAAGGAGTACACCATGCTAAGACCGTTTTTAGTCGTCGGAGTCGGTGGTTCCGGCGGGAAAACGCTGCGCGGTGTCAGAAAAGC
>SKHB01000076.1 GCA_007117135.1 Microbacteriaceae bacterium
GCGCACATCGCCAACCACCCCCAACACCAAGCCCATTACAACGCCTCGAAGTCCGCAGTCATTGGGCTGACGCGATCGCTTGCTGTCGAGTGGGCTCCGGATGGAATTCGAGTGAACACAATATCTCCGACCTACACGGCTACGAATCTTGTCCAGCGTTTTTTGGAAACCGATCAGGGCAAGGCCGTCTACCCGACGTGGATGGAGATGACACCCATGCGGGCAATGGCAGACCCCACCGACCTTCAAGGGGCTGCAGTGTTTTTGGGGTCGGCCGCGTCAGATTTCATGACCGGAGCAGACATTGTTATAGATGGCGGTTACATGTCCATGTAGTCCACGTTCCGGTCCTCCGCGATTTATTGACATCGGGGTCAACCGGGACATAGGTTTTAGCCGAGCGCACAAAGCGGTGCACTATTCGCTCAGGGGTGGTCTCACGAAGTGTTGGCTAGCCCCGCCACAAATTGACCAGAGAGGGACAACCCATCATGCTCATCGGATGCCACGGATTGGTGTTTAGCGGAAAATTCGATCGCGAGGGAGTGGACCTTTCTGCTCGCATGGCTGCTGAAGCGGGGTACAACCTTCTGGAATTGCCGCTGCTTGACCCCTTCTCCTTCGACGTCGAAGAGGCAAAGAAGTCGTTGAAACCTTTCGACTTGAGCATCTCGTCTTCCATGGGCCATAGCTTGGACTCAGACATTTCCAGCGAAGACCCCGACGCGGTCAAAGCTGGTGAGGAGAAACTCAACAAGATTCTTGAAATTTTGCACGAGCTAGAGTCCGGCTACCTCGCCGGGGTCATCTATAGCGCTCTCAACAAGTACATGCAGCCGGCAACGCAAGCAGGAATCAACAACAGCATGGATGTGCTCAGGCGGGTTGCTGATCGTGCCGAAGGCTACGGAATCAAGCTTGGCCTTGAGGTAGTGAACCGGTATGAAACAAACATCATGAACACGGCCCGGGAAGGTTTGGCCTATTTGGAGAAACTCGATCACCCCAACGTGGGTCTTCACCTGGATACGTATCACATGAACATCGAAGAGTCAGATATGTTCCAGCCGGTCTTGGATTCTGCGGACAAGCTGGTGTACGTGCATATTGGCGAAAGCCACCGTGGCTACCTGGGTTCGGGGACTGTCGATTTTGATAACTTCTTCAAAGCTCTCGACCGCATTGGTTACAGCGGACCCATGACTTTCGAGTCATTCTCCAGCGCTGTGGTGAGCCCTCAATTGAGTTCCATGCTGGGTATTTGGCGAAACCTGTGGGACGACTCAGCCGATCTCGCAAGCCAGGCCTACCACTTTATGGTGGCCAAGCGTCGAGCTGCTGACACCATCAAGATGCACTGAGTCTGTATTCTCGCCGGAATCCGGGGAGAGGATTGGTCAGAGAATTGGCTGGTAGAGGGCGGTTGCGGCGTCTTTTGTGGCTTCGATAACGCGAGCGTTTGCCTGGTCGACGCGATGAACCCACTCAGTTGCATCGGTGGGGTTTTTTCCGAAAGTGACGTGCCGGTCAATGAGGCGGGCCACACGAACATCTTCAGGGATATCAACATAAATGCTGAGGTCTAAGAACGCGCCAATGCTGGACCATGTGTCGTCGTTGACCAAAAGGTAATTGCCCTCCAAAATGATGAGTTCGTCGTCTGGCGACACGACGATGGATCCGGGGACCGGTTCTTCGATAGTCCGGTCAAACTCGGGGAACACCACATCCTTTTCTCGCCTTCCCACCTCGGTGAGAAGCTCGCTGAGACCGGCAGCATCGAACGTATCCGAAGCACCCATGCGCTCGCGCCTTCCAAGAGCGCGAAGGGTGTCTTGAGGGTAGTGGAAGCCATCCATGGGAACAACGGTGTGTTGAATGGTGAGAGCTGACGACAAATCCTTGGCCAGTGTGCTCTTTCCTGATCCTGGTGGCCCAATGATTCCTAGAACCCGATGGGGAGGTGATTCGGCCAGCCATTGGACGATGTCGTCCACGGTGTGAAGCGCGGTCATGGGTCTCCTGTTTTCCTTCGGCCAGGTCATTAGATTACAGCCCACGAAAGGTTTTTCGGACAGAGGCGGGTCCCTCGAAGGACTATTGGGTGATGATGCTTACTGTTGCCAGAAGGGTGCTAGCGTGTGTTTCGTCAATGTCTCGCATTGGCTACGCTGCTGCTTCTGGCCTCGGATCGCTGTCGATTAGACACGCGGTGCTCAATTCGTAGTGGGTGCATGACGATGGCCATTCCCAGAAGTACGACAAGGGTTCGGTGTCAGCAGAAGAAAGGACACACCATGAGCGACATTCCTTCCACCATGACCGCTAGCGTCTTGCGGGGAGTCAAAGACCTTAGCGTGGAGCAACGCCCGGTTCCCGAGCCGGCAGCTGATGAAGTTCTTGTACAGGTAGCCAGCGTGGGTGTGTGTGGGTCGGATGTTCACTATTACGAGCATGGCCGAATTGGACCGTACATCGTTGAGAAGCCATTGGTTTTGGGTCACGAACTAAGCGGTCGCATCGTCGCTGTTGGCGCCGATGTCGACCCTGGCAGAGTGGGTTCTCGGGTGGCAATTGAGCCTCAGCGACCCTGTCGGGTATGTGATTTTTGTCGTGCCGGGGATTACAACCTATGCCCCGACATGGAGTTTTATGCGACACCCCCCATTGATGGGTCCTTTTGCGAGTACGTGGTCATCCAAAACGATTTCGCGTTTGATATTCCCGATTCGATCAGTGACCATGCGGGGGCATTGATGGAACCACTTTCGGTGGGTATTGCAGCCGCGCAAAAAGGCAACATCGGTGTCGGTGACACTGTGTTGATTGCTGGCGGCGGGCCCATTGGGGTGATTTCCGCCCAGGTGGCGAGAGCTTATGGGGCAACAGACGTGGTGGTTTCAGATATTGACCCGTCACGGCGGGAACTCGTTGCCGGCTACGGGTTCCGTGTGATTGATCCCACCAAAGAGTCGACAGCGGGACTCGGAGCCGATGTTTTTATTGACGCATCAGGTGCAACTGCAGCAATCCTTGCCGGCATTGACTCAGTGAAGTCGGGGGGCCGGGTTGTTTTGGTGGGGAGTGCTGACGAAATTCCTCTGTCAGTGCCGACGATTGCGATGCGAGAAATCATCGTCACCGGTATTTTTCGTTACACCAACACCTGGCCGATTGCCCGGGCTCTGCTCGAGTCAGGCCGTGTCGAACTCGACTCGCTTGTCACTCATGAGTACGGAATCGAACAGGTCGAAGAGGCGTTGACCGGTGAAGGCTCAGGTGGCTCACTGAAAAGAATTGTGATGCCCGGTGTGAAAGCAGTCGACGAACCGACGCTCTCCGATCGCTGATCCGTGAACAGGCGCTGGCTGGTTACTTGGAACTCGCCCGTTTCGTGAGTTGACGGAATTCCTCAGCCTTGTCTGAATACAGCTGATGGTTCTTCGGCTGATAGGTGCGCTCCTCGATGCTGTCTTGGACGACATCCCACCCTTCCGCGGTTGAGCCAAGTTCGCCGAGCGCAATCAACTGGACAATCGCGTTTCCCAAAACGGTTGCTTCGGTGGCCCCGGTGATGACCGGTAGCCCTGTTGCATCGGCAGTTGCCTGCTGCAACAGGGTGTTGTTGATACCCCCACCGACTACTCGAACACAATCAATTGGTTGACCAGTAACACTCTGCAAGTCTTCAGCAGTGATCCGATAACTCATGGCCAACGAGTCGATAATTGTGCGGATAATTTGGGCGGGGGATTCAGGGACGGGATACCCGGCTTGGCGACAATAATCCTGAATACGTTGAGGCATGTTGCCAGGTGCCAGAAAAGCATTATCCGCTGGGTCGACCATGCTAACAAGCGGTTCTTCTTTCGCCGCCCATTCGGCAAGCTCCGAATAGTCCATGACCTGGCCTTGTTCCGCCCAGTATCGGCGACATTCCTGGACCATCCATAAACCCATCAGATTACGAATCAAGCGAATGTTGTCGGGGTAGCCAGCTTCGTTGGTGAGGTTCAACGCGAAAGTTGCATCGGTAACAACCGGTGTCGGTGTCACAACACCAACGAGTGACCATGTTCCGGAGGAGATGAACATTGACGCGGGTCCACGCTGGTCAATGGTCACCACAGCACTTGCCGTGTCGTGAGCGGCGGGGATAATGACCTCCGCCTCGCGAAGACCACCTGTTGCGAGTTCCCCACGGATTTTGCCCAGTCTCGTTCCGGGCTGGACAACATTTGGGAAAATGTGCCGGGGGATGGCCAAAGAATCAATGAGGTCCCATGCCCACTCTTTTTCGACCATGTCAAATAAGCCTGACGTAGACACCATCGTGTATTCCGTCGCTGTGGTGTGAGAGAGCATGTGGTGGAAGATGTCGGCCAACATCAAAAAATGGGACGTCTCAGTAAAGAGTTCCGGTCGTAAAGCCTGGTCCGCGGCAAGAGCAAAAACCGTGTTTATGGGTGCGACCTGTGTCCCCGTCTGCCGATATAAAGTCTCTGGACTGATGGTTTTCAATACGTCGTCGAAGGCTCGACGTCGAGGTTCTTCTCGGTAGGTGACAGGATTTTCGATCAGCTCGCCGGTAGATGTGAACAACCCGTAGTCGACACCGAAAGTGTCTACGCCGACTGACTTCACTTCCGTTGTCTGCCCTAGGCTGCGCAGGCCCTGCTGGATCTCCGACCACAGAAAGGGAATATTCCATCGCAACCGGCCGGCGACCTCTTCAGGTGAGTGCAAAAATCTTCGAACAATGTTGAGTGATAGAGATCTGCCATCAAACTCGACATGCGCGACACGGCCAGACTCGGCTCCCAAATCAACGGCGGCGAGACTCAGATGCATGTAAGCAACTCCCAACGTAGCCCGCGTGGCCATCTAGGCACAGCGGTGTGACAGAGCCTTTAGTGTATTACTCCTCGAATGCCGAGTGCCAAGATTTTCTGGGGCTCTCTCTGTTTATCGGTAAACGAGTTCGCGGGCTTTTTCGAGATAGTCGTCGGTGATGTCGAAGTGGGCGGCCGCCGTGTACCACAGCCCTGCCTCTGTGACATACGTGGACATGTAGCGAAGCGCCTGCACGCAGTCATCCCACGTGACTCCCATTTCTTCGGGACGGTACGGCACCCCGCACCTATCCAGCGCCTCTTTGATCCATTCAGGGTCATTGTCTTGTAACAGAGAAACAAGAATTGTTCCTAGTCCCACGGGCTGGCCGTGAAGGAAATGCTTTTTCGTCAGATATTCGAGAGCGTAGAAGAACGTGTGCTCAGCACCTTCAATCGGCCTAGGGTTCCAACCGTTCTTCGCGAACGCTTCCCCGCCCCACTGGAGGGCGGCCACGAGAGTTTGGATTCCTTTCTCATTGACTTCACGAATGTCATCGGCGGCATCAAGGCAAGAGCGCATTACCGCTTGGGCTTCTTGAATCATGCCTTCGTCGACTGGCCACTTTTCTTCCAAAGCGCCGGCCTTTTCTGCGATTCGCCAGTCCTCGTGACCAGTGTGATAGCAGAAAATATCTCCCACGCCGGTGCGGTTCAAAATATCCGGAGCCTGTTGGATGATGTCGTAGTCAATGTAGACGGCGTGTGGTCTCACAAACCCCACATACTTCACCACACCATCGACGCGGATGGCCGAGCGATGGGCAAACGGCGCGTTGACACTCAGAGCAGTGGGAACTTGGAAAAGCGGAACATTGAGCCGCCACGCGACATATTTGGCGACGTCGATTGCTTGACCCCCGCCAACACCGACAACCGTTTTGATATCGCTGGAATTAGCGACCAGCTTGTCAAGGTCAGTTTTCTCAATCGACTGGACGAAATGGCTGCGGAACGTGTCAGCCTGAAAATGGTGACCAAACTTTTCCCACAAATCGTCCATGGTGACAACAAGGCTCGGATAGTTCACTGTCGGGCTGAGTTCAGCCAATAGATTGCGGCCAAAAATGACTTCGGATTCCATGGTGGTTCGCTCCTTCGATTGGTGTGACTAGGCGTTGGGTATCGCACTCACGGGAATATCCACACCGCTCACGAACCATTTATTGTCGTCCTTGACCATGGTGTAGACCATGATGACGGGAAGGAAGAAACGGCTAGCGATCTGGACGTTGATAATTGCTGTCGTCGAGTCCACTAGTTCGCAACGCCCAAAGTTGGAACCCTCAAAATAGAGAAGCTGTTCATACTGACGAGTGACCACAAGCTCAAAATCCTCAACGGGGACGTTTTCTCGAAACAGTGACGACGCCCACAGATAGGCGGCAGGCCAATCTCCTGCTTCAATCAACTGGGCTTGAGTGTCGATAGCGGTCTCAATTCTTACCTGTTCGTCCTCTTCGCACAGCGTCTCTTGAGGGGCTAAATCAGGCGCGGCAGGTCGCTCAGGCTGTGACTGGGGGGGTTCGCTTGACCCATCAACGGGTGCGGCGTCACGAACACCGCTCTCAACACACGCGGCCAGAAGGCTGAGCAAGATGGCCACAACGGGGAATCCGGTCACGGATGTCCAACTCTTCTGGCCGCTGATCATCATGACTCGGCCTGATACGTGTGCTTCCGTGTGTCGGCGTAGCGTGTCCGAACGTCTTGCCGGTACTTCGCGGTCTCAATTGGCCTGCTCTCAATTGGCCACTCGGGTCGGTTACCGGTGAGTGACCAGGCAGCTTGAACGGACGCTCCCAACGCAACATATTCGGCGGGTTGGGGAACTTCTAATGGGTAGTCGAACAAAGTGGCCGCAATAGATTGGACTGCGTGATTTTGCGCGGAGCCACCGATGAGCATTACTCGCTCTGGCTTTACCCCCTGGGCCATAACCGCGTCGAGACCTTCGGCGAGCGAACACAGCACCCCTTCGATGCTCGCTCGGGCGAGGTTTTCTCTGGTGTATGACGCGAGCGACAGTCCCTGCAGTGTTGCGGTCGCAAACGGCAAATTGGGGGTGCGCTCGCCTTCAAAAAAGGGAATGAGGTGCGCTCCGTTGCTTCCCGGAGGCGCTGCGAGGGCAAGCTTTTCAAACTCAGCGAAGTCAACACCCAGCAGGCTTCTGGTTGCATCGAGAACCCTCGCCGCGTTAAGCGTCGCAATGAGCGGAAGATAGTGCCCACTTGCGTCGGCAAACCCGGCAACCAAACCAGATTCGTCACGCGCGGGGACGCGTGAGACAGAAAATACGGTTCCGCTTGTCCCGATTGACACAATGACGTCACCAGGCATTGCTCCAAGGCCTAGAGCTGCCCCAGCATTATCGCCAGCCCCCACTCCGACGACAATCCCGTCGGGTGTTTCGCCAGCGGTGTCTGAGGGCCCCAGGACTGTTGGGAGGACGGGTGTTCGCCCGAGTGCTTGATTCACAAATTCGGGGAGGTATTCGTTTGTGGAGCTGGAGAAATATCCGGTTCCCGAGGCGTCAGAGCGATCAGTGGTGAGGGCGTCGAGGACGGGCCCTCGGGGTGATTCACCGACCGGCCCGTATCCCATGAGTCGCCAGCTGAGCCAGTCGTGAGGCAAACACACCGCGGCGATGCGGGCTGCATTGTCTGGTTCGTTGTCTGCGACCCAGCGAAGTTTCGTGATGGTAAAGGATGCGACTGGGATTGAACCTGTCTCGTCGGCGAAACGAGCTCGTCCAAGTTCCGCAATGAGGTCGTTTGCTGATGGAGCACTGCGAGTGTCATTCCACAGCAGGGCCTTGCGCACCACCCGACCATCTTCATCGAGTGCCACAAGACCGTGTTGTTGGGCGCCAATTGATACGGCTTGAACATCAGAGAACCCGCCAGCATCAGCGATTGCCGACTGGAGTGCAACCCACCATTCTTCAGGGTCCACCTCTGTCCCCTCAGGGTGAGCAGCATGCCCAGTACGGACTACTTCTCCGGTGTCTAACCTGCGGATGACAACTTTGCAGCTTTGGGTGGAAGAGTCGACTCCGGCAACAAGTGTCATGTCAGTGGTCTTTCGCAAGAAGCATGTCCAAAGTTTTCCTTGCGCCATGGTTGTGCAAAGAATCCAGAGCCCACAGATAGGGGGTGGTGAAACCTTCCAGTTCTGCTAAATCACCGAAAAGTTTTGTGTTCTGGACGAACGCCAACGGGTTATCTTTTTGGGTCTTTGCCAGAGCGACAAGCTCGTCTTTTAAGTTGTCGACGACGTCGATGGCGGCACCCTCTTCGTCGACACCTTCCGCATACCGGGCCCAGGAGGCAACAATGGCGGCAGAGAGAGAAACATCACGACCTTCGGCGAGACGCTCACGAATAACGGGCACGAGCCATTTGGGAATCCGGTCTGACGATTCCGCGCAGAGGCGGGCGATAGTGTCTTTCACTTCGGCGTTGGTGAACCGAATGATGAGTGTGTTTTGGTAGTCCGGCAGGTCAATGCCGGGCACTGGCCGCAGAGTCGCTTCTGCTTCATCTGCCATGTAGCGGCGAAGAAGGGTTTGAATGAGCGGATCGTTGACAGCGTCATGGACAAGTCGATAGCCCATGAGGTATCCGAAATAAGTCAGGCCCTGGTGACTGGCGTTCAACAGTCGCAATTTCATCAACTCATAGGCTTCAACATCGTCGACTAACTGAACTCCCGCTTTTTCGAAGGGCGGGCGACCGGTGGGGAAATGATCCTCGACCACCCATTGGAAGAATGTCTCAGCAACAACAGGCCAGTGGTCTGAGAGTCCGGTGATTTTTTCTGCAGACGAAATGTCATCCGGTGTAGTCACCGGGGTAATTCGATCGACCATGGTGTTGGGGAAAGCAACCGCCGAGTTCATCCACTCACTTAGTTCTTCACTGACACGCTTTGCGAAGGAGACAAACATCTTCTTCGCCAAATCTCCATTCCCTTGAATGTTGTCGCAGGAGAGAACAGTGAACGCAGGAATGTTTGCCTCCCGTCGACGCCGGAGTGCCTCAGTGATGAACCCAAATACAGTTCCGGGCGCATCTAACCTGTCAAGCTCATCGGCAATGTCTTTTGTTGACCAGTCGAATTCGCCGGTGACCTGGTCAAAGTTGTAACCACCCTCGGTGATGGTGAGGGAAACAATCCGAATGGCAGGATCGGTGAGGAGGTCGAGGACTGCGGCGGGAGCATCCGGGGCATAGAGGAAGTCGATGATGCTGCCGATAATCCGTGTTGACTGAACAGTCATGTCTTTGAGGGTCAGTGTGTACAGGCAGTCTTGGCCGAGTAGTGCGTCTTTCATCGCACGGTCGGGTTCCCTCACCCCCACACCGACAATTCCCCAATCGTTGGCGAGACCGTCGGCCATGAGGTCATCAAGGACGAGCGCTTGGTGGGCCCGGTGGAAACCCCCTACACCGAAGTGAACGATTCCGGGAGTGATGAGACTTCGATCGAAAGTGGGTGTAGTTACCCCTGGTGAAATCTGAGGGAGGGTAGCTGTGGAGAGGCGAGGAGTGCCCATGGTTGCCCTTTCGACGTCCTTGTCAGACTAAAATAGCCGAACGGTTGAAATCGCTCCTAACACTAACGCCTTCCTTGAGTGCTGGATTGAGAGAAAAAAGAGTCGTCATTGACTCCACTGCTGAAGATGCCCACCACACTGCTGTGGTCAGCATGGTTTCTCTACTTTCTTGTGTAGCCAGGTAACCGGCAGTAAGGGCGTCACCCGCACCGACAGAATTGATTGGTTTGACGCCTTTCGCCTGAGCCCACAGTGTTCCCTCACCGTCGACAAGGAGCGCTCCCGATGCGCCAAGGGTGACAATTACTGTCTCGACGCCGCCGAGGCGAACATTTTGCGCGGCTCTTTCGACCTCTCCTACCGTGTCAAAGCTGGTGCCTGTTATTTGGCACAGTTCATGAACATTGGGTGTGATGACGTCGGGTTGTGCGCTGATGGCGTTCATGAGAGCGGGACCCGACGTGTCCACGATGGTGGGTACCGCGTGTTTTTTTGCCAGGGAAACCAGTTCGGCCATAAACCCTTCCGGGGCGTCAGTTGGGGCACTCCCTGACAAGCACATGTAGGTGGCTCGTCCCAGTTCCTGCTCAACAGCGCCCACAAAAGCGACTCTTTCCTGGTCGGTAAGTCGGTTTCCCGGAGAGTTGACTTTGGTTTCGGTTCCGCGGTGAGGACGAATGGTGATGTTTGTGCGGACATCTTCAGCGATGGGAACAATCCGGTGGGGAAGGTTCGCGTCAGTAAGAGTTTGGGTCATGAAAACGGCACCGCTCCCCCCCGCCGGGAAAAGAGCCACCGTGTCAACGCCTGCGCGATGCAAAGCCCACGACACGTTCACCCCTTTACCGCTCGCCTCTCTTTCGCTGAGGTCACTGCGGTTGAGTGCCCCGAGGACAAGTTCGTGGAGTTCTAACGTGAGATCAATTGCGGGGGTGGGGGTGACGGTGAGGATCATGCGAATCTCATTTCTTGAGGGTGATGGCCTGTGATTGATTCGACGGTGTCGGTGGCTTCTTTTCCGGTGATGAGGACAGAGATGTCGGAGAGAGTTCCGTAGCGGTGCAGAGCTCTCGTTCCGAACTTGCTGTGGTCGGCGAGGAGTATGCGGCGATATCCGAGATTGACGGCGCGAGCTTTCATGGCGGCCTCGTCGGTGTCGGGGGTGGACAGTTCGCCCGACTCGGAGATGGCGTTGGTCCCAAGAACTGCGATGTCAACGGCCAGATCGTCGAGTTCTCTGAGCGCCCAATAGCCGGCGGATGCTTGTGTCACCCGGCGCATTTTTCCTCCAACGAAATGGCAGGTGACGCCGGGTGAAGACATGAGTGTGTGGGCGATGGGTAGCGAGTTGGTGACGACAGTGAGGCGGAAATCTGGCGGAATTAGCGAGGCGATTAGGCCAGTAGTTGTTCCAGATTCCAAGAAGACAGTGGCCCCTTCTTCGAGGTATTCGAGAGCGACTTGAGCGATTCGCAGTTTTTCTTCGAGGTGGGATGTTCGGCTCTCAAGGGGGGCTTCCGGCGTCAGGGACCCCGCGGGAAGCGCTCCGCCATGAGCGCGCCGAATGAGCCCTTGTGCCTCGAGAGCGACAAGGTCCTTTCTGATGGTTTCTCTCGAACACCCCCAGTGGAGGGCGGCATCAACGGTGTTAACAGCGCCGGCATTGTTGAGCTGCTCGAGAAGCCACCGGGATCTTTTGCTGGCGCTCACGCCGGAGTGCTGGGCAAGGGGCATGCGTTTTTCCTCAACGGCAATATTGCTAATTTTTGCAAATACTTGCATTTTATTGGATACTTGTCAAGGGACATAAGTGCCCCCCCAAAAGAGAAATAGGAGCGGCATGACAATCCAATCGAGCGCTGTCGCTTTCGACAATGCCCTTGCGGACAACTACAGCCTCGTGGCCTTCAATGTCATCACCCTCGAACATGCCCAAGCTATTGTCTGGGGCGCGGAGCGAGCAAAAACACCCGTCATTTTGCAACTCAGTGAAAACGCCATCGCCTACCAGCGAGACGCCTCCCCGCTTGCAGCCGCAATGGTTGCACTCGCCGCGGACGCGAGCGTTGACTGTGTTCTTCACCTCGACCACATCACCCGCGACGACATCGCCCACAAAGTCGCCGACTGGGGGTTCTCTTCGCTTATGTGGGACAGCTCGACGCTTCCTTTTGAAGAAAACCTCGCGGCTACCAGAGACATGGCCACCTGGGCTCACACCAAAGGGGTCTGGGTGGAAGCAGAACTTGGAGAAATTGGCGGCAAGGATGGAGCTCATCATCCCTCAGCTAGAACCAAACCGACTGAAGCCGCCTCATTTGTGGCCGCCACCCGAGTTGATGCGCTTGCCGTGGCGGTGGGGTCTAGCCATGCAATGGCAAAAAAGAGTGCCGAGCTAGACCTTGACCTGATCGCCGACATCGCAAACCACGTTGATGTTCCCCTTGTTTTGCACGGATCATCGGGCGTCCCAGACCCTATGCTTCGAGACGCTTGCTCCGCGGGAATACGAAAAGTGAACATCGGTACCGCCTTAAATCTCGCAGCAACGTCTGTGATCCGAGACGTCCTGTCAGAAAATGAGGCTCTGAGTGACCCTCGACGGTTCCTTGGACCTGCCAGAGATCAGATGGCTGATGTCGTCGCACACTATCTTGAGTTGCTGGCAACTCCGCGTAGTTAGCTTCCCTGATTCCACGATTTCCACAGCGGCATCAAACGCTCCACAGCCGAATCGAAAAGCTCAGATCGAGACTTCCAATAGTCAACATCTTCTGGCCGAGGGCTGTGGCGTCGTTCCACTGACGCCAGATTCAAAGTCTCGTCAAGGCTGCCGAAGTGCCCAACACCGACAGCTGCCATAGCGGCAGCTCCAAAGCAGCCGCTCTCTTCGTTGAGAACCACCTCGATGTCGAGGCCGAGAGCTTGGGCCACCATGTCCGAGTAAAACGGTGAATTGGCAATCCCGCCCCCCAAGCGTGCTTGTGGGTGCCAGGAGAAGGAGCGCGACAATTCCCGCGTGTGCCACACGTGCATCCACGCAATCCCCTCCAGCGTCGCCCTGAGAAGGTGGGCAGGAGTGTGCCAGCTGCGCAGGCCCAAGAACGTTCCTGAGGGTGCCTCTCCATAGGGCGATGCGTAGAGATAGGGGATAAGCAGCGGAAGATCATCGGAAAGTTCTAATCTCGTTGCTTCGTCCAGGAGCGTGTTTCTCTCCTCCGTGCTCCGAATGCGAAACGCACCGAGAAACCACTCGAGGGTGGTTGAGGCTGTTGCCGATGTGGACATGGCCATCCGAAGGTCTGGGGTGATAGACCATCGGTTTTGCCACGAGGGATGAACAGCTTCTGCGGATGTTGTGACCGCGTTTATGGTGAAAGACCCGGCTATCAGAGTGAGCATTGATTCTCGCAGGGCACCCATTCCGAGTGCCGCTGCGTGAACATCGTGAGATCCGGCAACAACAGGTATGCCCTCCGGCAGCATGGTCTCTCGGGCCGCTTCGGAAGACACGCTCGCCACGACGTCACTTCCCAGATGGACGCTCGGGAGCAGATGTTTGGCGTGAGAAACGCCGTAAACATCAAGCAGCTCGTCAGACCACGCCTTCGTCTGGTTATCCAAGAATGTGCCCGAGGCATCAGAAAAGTCTGTGCCAATGTGCCCGGTGAGGCGAAGGCGGAGAACATCCTTACAGCCAAGGATGGCGTGAGCCTGGGTGATTCGTTCTGGTTCGTTTTTCGCCGTCCACGCCAGGATGACGCCCGGGGAGCCCAAAAACGGAACCTGACCGGAAATTCTCAAAATAGTCTCTGACCGGTCGGGGTCAGACAGTATGTCGTCCATCTCGCGCCACGCCCTGGAGTCCACCGCGGTGATGGCCGGTCCGACACCCACACCGTCTGAGTCCACGAGGTGAAGGCCGTCACCGTGGCCGGTGATTCCCACCCCGGCGATGTTGGACGGGTCAACGCCAGAAGACTCGATCGCGGTTCTAATGGCCGTGGTGGCGGCAGCCCACAAGTCGTCGTGAGATCTCTCCACAAATCGAGCCTGCGGTTTTTGCAGTGGACTGGCTCCTCGCGCAACAGACAACGGTTTCAGGGCGGAATCGTGAACGACTGCTTTGGTAACTGTTTGGCCAGCATCAATTCCAACGAAATAAGGTCCTGAGGCCATGACTCTAATTCCCTGCCGGGCTGTCCAAGAAGGACGCCAGTTCGGCCAGCACCAGTCTCGCCGAAGTCATGTTTGTTCCGGTGGTGTCTCCGCCGTAATGCGTGGTCATGGTGACATTGTCTAGCTGTCGCCAAGGACTGTCATCGCCGAGAGGTTCTTCATCGAAAACGTCAAGGCCCGCCCCAGCAATCTCACCGTTGGCCAGTGCCCAATACAGGGCGTCGTAGTCGACGAGGCGAGATCTCGCTGTATTGATGAAGTAGGCCGTGTTTTTCATCAGTCGAAACTGGTCTGCACCGATGAACCGTTCGGTGTCTGGAGTTAGGCGGGCCATGATGTGAACGAAATCTGATTCCCGAAAAACCTGGTCAAAACCCGCCGGCCTCGCACCCATGGCCACAATGATGTCTTCGGACACGTAAGGGTCGTGAATCAGAATTTCACCAGCCAAGCCTTGGAGTTTTTCCACAAGCCGTTTTGCGACCTGCCCAGCGCCAATAATTCCGACCGTCGACTCACCCAGCTCGACCATCGGCACGGGAAACTCTTTACGCCATCCCCCCGACTTGATGGACTGGTCTGCGCGAGAAATGTTGCGACATTCTGACAGCATCAAACCAATGGCCAGTTCCGCGACCGCTGCCGCATTACGTCCCTGGACACCGGTGACGTGGATGCCACGTTTATTGGCAGCGTCTTGGTCGACGTTTTCCAAACCCGCTCGAGCCACCGCAATCATTTTCAGTTGCGAGCCGGCAGAAATAATGTCGTTGTTTATTGGAGCGAAATGGACAATCAGGGCGTCGGCAACGCCCACGGCAGCCAGCATCTCGGGCGGAGCCTCAATGGCGTTTGCCCCCTCCCACTCCATGACCTGCTGCAAGCGGTGCTGATCTGCTTTGGCCAAGTCCCAGTCGATGGTAATTAGCTCGACAGAATTCAAAACGGGAAAATCCTGGCGCATTCTCTCCAGCTGACGGGCGTATTCGTCGGCGGGGATAAATTTGTCTCCAACAGCGAGGACATGGAATGTCATGGGAGCCTTTCTTTGTTCGCGTGAGGTTGCCAGGCGTCTGCTGCAAGAAAGACTTTACCGTTCGACGCAGCTCTGGGTATCGCCCCGAAAATCTGTTCCATGAACCCCGGTTATTCTCGAGACCGTGGAGTCTCTGTTTAGCGAAGCCTATGCCTGACAATAGTTTTCAAGGTGCTGGCTTTCTTGTGCTGGGAGCTAGAAGTCTCCAGAATGGAACAATCAATCTCCGCTTAGCTGGCGGGGCCCACGTCAGTGTATTTTGTGACCGCTCGGAAATTGCAGCACCACACTCGGATGGAAGGACACACAATGGCAGTGCTCGACAAATTTCGTCTCGACGGCAAAAACGCCCTAATCACCGGAGCAGGGAGAGGAATCGGGCGAGCGCTGGCTCTCGCGCTGGCCGAAGCAGGAGCGTCGGTTGCCGTTGTCGGTCGTGATGCGGCGGGCGCGTCCAGCACCGTGTCTTCGATCACCGATTCGGGTGGTCGTGCGATAGCGATTGAGGCAGACATCAACACTGACGAGGGCATTGCAACTGCGGTGTCAGAGACGGTGTCCCAGTTGGGCTCACTCGACATTTTGGTCAACAACGCAGGATATTGCGTTCACAAACCAGCAATCGAGGTCACCCGGGACGACTACCACGCTGTCATGGGCGTCAACATGGAAGCTCTGTATTTTCTCTCTCAGGCAGCAGCCAAGGTCATGGAGAAGCAGGGTGGCGGAAACATCATCAACGTGGGGTCCATTTCGGCCATGATTGTGAACCGACCCCAGTGGCAGCCTGTGTACAACGCGTCGAAAGCAGCCGTTCACCAGTTGACGAAGAGCCTCGCCGCCGAGTGGGCTCCATTGAACATTCGCGTCAACGCGATTGCACCGGGCTACATCAAAACAGAGATGGCGCCCGTCGATGAGCCCCGTTTCAAGGCTCGGTGGATTGACGACTCCCCCCAGCAGCGTTACGCCATGCCTGAGGAATTGGGAACAACTGTCGTCCATTTGGCAAGCGACGGGTCGGGCTTCATGACAGGGTCCATCGTCGTGATTGATGGCGGTTATTCGGTCCACTAGTCACGAGTAGCAGGGTGAGTGCGTTCTTCATAAGCGTCACGGGTACACGCTGGAAAAAGTAGAGGTCAGTTTCCCGATAGGTTTCGACGGCGCTCAGCCATGTCTTCACGCTCGAAATAGGTTTTCACAGCCTCATTGCTGAGTGGGCTAACGCCTCCTGAAGCTAGTGCCTGAAGACGAACCTGTGCACCCTTGTATGCCATTTCCGTGATTGCTTCAACCCCGCTGGCGGTCTCGGCGAGTGCGACAATACCGTGGTTCCCGAGCAACACCAGCGAAGGGAGGTTGCTGTGTGTGGCCCAGTATTCCCGAAGTTTGGCTAAAAACAGACGCCCCAAATCGATACCCGGTTGAGCGTAAGGAACATAGAGGGTGGAACCGATCACAATAGCTTCGTCGGAGTAAACGAACTGGTCAAAAGCTGTCTCCTGATGAATGCTCGCTAGCAACGCCACGAGCGCCGTGGGGTGGGTGTGGCCAACAAACGTTGTGGGTTTCAAGGACTGCACCGCCACGTGAATCAAGGATTCTATCGATCCTCTGCGTCGAACACCACCGTGTTCTCCTGCGTCAAGATAAGCAATCAGGTCTTGTTGCGTTGCTATGTCTGAATCCATAAGGTCAATAAGCGGCGCCACGTCGCAAATGACAAAATCCTCCGGGCCAACATTGGCCATTTTTGCCCCTGACGCTTTAACAACAATCTGAGTGTCGTTGAGGCGCTGTGAGGTGTTTCCCTCCGCCAGAATCACGAAATCTTTACTCGGAGCGCCGAGTGACGTCGTGAGCGCGATGAGCTCGGGGGAGACAGCGGCGGGGTTCCACGTGCAGTTCATTTGAGAGTTCCTTTCCGAAGATACCAAGCGAGAAAGAGTGTCCTCCACGCAATGACATCACAACAAGCCAACGATGTCTTCACGTCGAGGTCAGTGCACCACCTTAATAGTTGTGAACCTCGGATTGTGCTTTCCCCTCCGTCCCCATTGAACCACAGCGGTACCGACGCGCTTCGCGTTTTGTGTTTCCCATTAACCTTGACTTCATGCGATACCGAGGAACCGAGATTTAGGGCTAGAGCGAAATGAGTTGGTTGGTGGGCGAAAATCTAACCGCACAAGTCGTGTCACACCCGCGCTTTCTTGCTGAAGCCAGCGCGACATGGTTCCTGAAGAATGTTGACGGAACGTCTGAACCCACCATTCTTTTAGCGACCGGGCAAACTCCGGTATGGACTTATCAAGAAATCGTTGAGCGACACAACTCCGACGGGCTCCGTTTTGATGACGCAACATTTTTTGCACTCGATGAGTATTGCGGTCTGGATACCGAAGACCCACGATCTTTCCGAAACATTCTTTGGCAACATGTCGCCAAGCCTCTGGGCCTGACACCGGACAGACTTGTGGCGCCAAACGGATTAGCAACCGACTCACATGTCGAGGCAGTCGATTACGAAAATCGCCTTGCCGCGAGAGGTTATGCAGACATCGCCATCCTGGGAGTCGGGACTAATGGTCACATAGCCTTCAATGAACCAGGAGTGCCATTCGACATGCCCAGTCATGTCGTCACTCTGACCGAAGAGACGAGGATTGCGAACGCGGGAACGTTCGGCGGAGATCCGAGCCAGGTTCCAAGCCAGGCAATCACCGTCGGAATCTCAACTATTTTGAAGTCTCGACGCATTCTTCTCCTGGCTCGAGGCGAAGCGAAACGACGGGCCATCTCTGAACTTTTGTCTGGTATCTCTTCCCCACAGTGGCCGATCACGGCACTTCTCTCCCATCCCAGTGTTCATCTCATCACTGACCAGGAAGCGTGGCCGGAGGGTTAGTGTCACCAGCCACAGTCGAATTAGGTGTGTGTTTCGTTTCCTGATGCTTTCGCACTCTCGCAAAGACTGGTGAGTTTCGGCCAAGGGCCTTTCCGCTAGCATTATCGGGTCATGGGTTGCCATGCCAGCCGCCTTAGCTCAGTTGGTAGAGCGTCTCACTCGTAATGAGAAGGTCGCGGGTTCGATTCCCGCAGGCGGCTCAAAAGTTTTTGTATGTGCGCCGGGGGAGTCAACCGCGCATCCCTCGAGTCACTAGTGGAACGTTCGTGGATGGTGGTGGCTGTCGGTGCCAACGTGTCGACAACGAAACGGTAACAGGTGGCTATGTTGACGCTGAAAAAGTTTTTGTTGCGCATAAGGTGAGAAAGTCGCCTTCGGGCGATGAAATGCAAATCCAAGAGGAAGGCAACAAATATGACTAAAGCCTTTGGGCGACGCCGCGGACTTAGTTCCCTCGGTATTTTCGCCGCTGGCGCTCTGGTACTCGCCGGTTGTTCCGGTGACGCCGGAGACAACGGAGGAACCACCACCACTGGTGGCGGCTCCGGCGACTCCAGTGACGTGGTCGAGCTGAATCTCGCCACCGTCAACAACCCCCAGATGATTGACATGGAGTCACTCAAGGGGGAATTCGAGGCACAATTCCCAAACATCAAGGTGAACTTCATCGTGATGGAGGAAGGTGACCTTCGCGACTCAGTAACCCGCGA
>SKHB01000157.1 GCA_007117135.1 Microbacteriaceae bacterium
GTCGGTATCTTCAAGTCGAGATGTCGGCGCGAAGGGCTTTCGATGATCTGGCGCATATCTTTCACATCTCCAATTTTTCTTTACATATGATCTAGAGTGAGTCATCCTACATCTTATGTAGCGCCACCCGGCCTGCACTGGCAACGCATAGGCATCAAAAAAGACATCCGCCTGCGGCCCCAGATCGATTGGAGGAGGAGGAAACAATGAATATGAAAAGTGCAATCTGCGCTGCAGCGCTTGCTGCCGCCACTTTTGCTTTCGGTGCGTCCCATGCTGACGCGACCGAAATTAAATTCGGCATCGGCATTCCAGAGGGGGACTTCCCCGAATATAATGCCCTTGTCCGTTTCAAGGAATATGTCGAGTTCAAAACCAACGGCGAACTGACCGTGCGGCTGTTCCCCAATAACCAGCTTGGCGGCGAACGCGAGATGATCGAGATGGTCCAGCAGGGCAGCCTCGAACTCAGCTTTCCGGCTGATGGCGCGATGAGCGGCTTTTACGCGCCCATGCAGGTCTGGTCGATTCCCTATCTGTTCGAATCTGCCCCTGTGGCATGGCGCGTTCTGGAAAGCGAATTCGCGGAAAGAATGAAAGACGACATTCTGGAACAAACCGGCATCCGTGCGCTTGCCTTTTCGCAAAACGGCTTCCGGTCCTTCACCAACAATATCCGGCCCCTGATCAACCCCGAAGACATGAGCGGGCTGAAAATCCGTACCATGGAAAGCCCGGTTTACATGGAACTGGTGAATTCGCTTGGCGCGACAGCCGTGCCAATTAGCGGGGCAGAAGTGGTCATGGCGCTGCGTCAGGGTGTGGTTGACGGGCAGGAAAACCCGCCAGCCGTGGTCTATGGTGGCGGCCATGGCGAGGTTCAGAAATATTACACCCTGAACGAACATACCTTTGGCCTGCATGTCATTATTGCCAATGACGACTGGTTCAATTCGCTGGAACCGGGCCATCAGCAAGTCATTCAGGACGCGGCCCTTTTGATGGCGTGGACCGAAAACCTTCAGAAAACCGAAGGCGACTGGCGCTTCAGCCGCCAGCTGGCCGAGGAACTGGGCATGGAAATCCACGTTTCGACCCCGGAAGAGAAGGCGGCATTCAAGGAAATCACCCAGCCCGCTGTGCTGGATTTCATCCGCGGCAATGTCGGCGATGAACTGGTCGACGAACTGATCGCAACTGTGGAAGATGCAAAAGCCACCCTTTACCGGAACTGATCACTTCCAGCCCGTGGCCTTGCCATGCACCAGCCGCAGGGCCACGGGCACCATGCTTTCCATACCAACGAAAACGCGGCCCGCGCGGCCACAGAATTCATGGGTCATAGATGACACGGATAGCCACCCTTGCCGCCCGCCTGCTTGCGATGAGCACGGAAATCATTGCGGGCCTTCTGCTGATTGCAGTGACACTTCTGAACCTGACGCAGGTCGGCGGGCGCTACTTCTTCAATACCGGCTTCAGCTGGACCGAAGAAGTGATGCGATATTCCATGATCTGGCTGATGATGCTGGGCAGCGTTGCATGCATCTTCCGGGTTGAGCATATGGGCATTGAGGTTCTGGAGGGACTGGTCCGTCCGCACCTTGTGCGGTTTGTAAAATCGGCGCTGTATTCTGTCGCCGCAATTTTCTGTGTGGTTATCCTGTATTACGGCTGGCCACTTGCCTTGCGCAACGCAGCACAAACTGCCCCTGCATCGGGCATTCCCATGATCATTCCTTATGCCGCCTTGCCCGTCGGGGCGGCCCTTATGCTTGTGCAGATTGCACTTAGCTGGCTTTCGGGGTTCGAGCCGGATGACGCGGGTGCTGTCAATGCCGACACGCAGGACACGGGCCGGACAGGAGCTGGCCAATGATCTGGGTTGCGATTCTGGGCCTTGGTCTGTTGTTCATCGGGGTTCCTGTGGCATTCGCCATCGGGCTTGCCGGCATTCTTGGGGTCTGGCTGTCGGGCATCCCCCTGTCTGTGACAGCAACGCGGTTGTTCACCGGCGTGGACAGCTTCATTTTCCTGGCGGTCCCGTTCTACATTCTGGCGGCTGAGATCATGAGTCAGGGTGGCATTACCGCGCGGCTGATTTCTATCGCATCCGCGGCCACAAGCTGGCTGCGCGGGGGGACGGCCTATGCCAATATTGGCACGTCGGTGCTGTTTGCGGGCATATCCGGTTCGGCAGTCGCAGATGCTGCGGCACTCGGGCGGGTGTTCACCGAAGAGATGCCGAAAGAAGGCTACACCAAGGAATATGCCGCCGCCGTCACGGCCGCATCTTCGATTGTGGGGCCAATCATTCCACCGTCAGGGCTGGCCATCATTATGGCCGCGGTAACGGGCCTGTCAGTCATTGACCTGTTTCTGGCGGGCATTCTGCCGGGGCTGCTGCTGGGCGGGGCCTGCGCTGCCGTTGTCGCGATTGATGCGTTTCGCAAGCGCGTGCCGAAACCGCGACGTCTGGTGTTCCATCGCGACGGGGCCATACGCATGATCATCGAGGCCGTTGCGGTCCTGACCCTGCCGGTCATCATCATCGGCGGAATGCTTGCTGGAATTTATACCGCCACAGAGGGCGGCGGAATCGCCGTTGCCTATGCGGTTTTCCTGTCCATGGTCGTGTTTCGTGTGATGGATTTGAAAGGACTATGGAAGGCGTTTTTGCGCGCGGCACGCACATCCGCCACAATCTATTTGCTTGTGGCTGCGGCCACGATCCTGTCCTACGCACTGAATTTGCTGGGCATTGCGTCATGGGTGGCCTCAACCGCGAGTATCTTTGAACAAAGCCCACTATTGTTTTTGTTCGCGGTCGCGGTCCTGATGCTGGTTCTGGGTACCTTTCTGGACATTGGCGCGGCAATCCTGATCTTTGCGCCGCTGCTTATGCCTGTGGTCTACCAGCTTGGCATCGATCCGATGCAGGCGGCCATGGTCATCATGCTGACCCTTGCCATGGGTCTGGTCACGCCCCCTGTCGGTGTCGTGCTGTTCGTGATGATGCGTGTGGGGCGCGTGCGAATGTATCCGTTGATCCGGGCGCTTGTGCCGTTCCTGCTGGCACAATTGCTGGCCATTGCCCTTGTCTGCCTGATTCCGGGCATTTCAAGCTATCTGCCGGACTTGTTAAACTAACGCGCCCTTCAAAACGGGCCTATCGCAAGGCAAGAGGATTTTATGAAGATTACGGGCATCAGCACTGTGGTTGTCAACGCCATTCACCGCAACTGGGTTTTTGTGAAAGTCCAGACCGACCAGCCCGGCCTGCATGGCTGGGGCGAGGCAACGCTGGAATGGAAAACCCGCGCCGTGCTTGGCGCACTGGAGGATCTGGAACAGTTTGTCATTGGTGAAGACCCGCGCCGGATTGAACATATCTTCAGCAAGATGACCAAATTCAGCTTCTGGCCGCTTGGGTCAATCGGTATGACGGCAGTATCGGCAATTGATCAGGCGCTTTGGGACATCAAGGCCAAGGATCTGGGCGTGCCGGTCTGGCAGTTGTTGGGCGGGCAGGTGCGCGACAGTGTCAGGGTCTATACCCATATGCGCCGCGCGCGGATCGGTGCGCAGGTTGGCACTGCTGATATTGGCGCATTCTGTGACGCGGTTCAGGAAACCGTTGAAATGGGGTATAATGCTGTCAAACTGGGGTTTGTGCCCTATTCGGGATATGAAGCGCCCTTGCCGGATTTGTTGCATGTCGAAAAACTGGCGCAAGCCGTGCGCGACAGGGTCGGCCCCGATATTGCGATTATGACGGATTTTCACGGCAGACCCGCATCCCCCGAAGTGGCGAAGGCCTATATTGATGTGATTGCGCCGATCAGCCCGCTTTTTATAGAAGAACCCATCCAGCCGGGCAACGCTGTCGCGATGGCGGGGCTGGCGCAGCGCGTGAATTGCCCGCTGGCCACGGGGGAACGGTTGTTCACGCCGCGCGAATTTGCAGAACTGGCCGAGCATCGCGCCGTTGCACATATCCAGCCGGATCTAAGCCATTGCGGCGGGGTGACGGGGGGGCGCAAGATTGCCGCCATCGCCGAGGCCGGCCAGATGGGCGTTGCGCCGCATAACCCGATGGGACCGGTGGCAGGTGCGGTTGCATTGCATTTTGACGTGGCAACGCCCAATTTTGTCATTCAGGAAGAGGCCGTGGGGCTTGTCCCTTGGTTTGACGAGATTTTTACCCACCCCATGCAGTTGGATAACGGGAACTGGCGGGTTCCGACAGGTGTGGGTTTCGGCGTCGAAATCAACGAGGAGGCTGCCGCGCGCTATCCCTTCAAACCAGAGGTTGTTCCGGCCGTGGATGCCATACTGCCCGATGGCACGATCGCAAACTGGTAAACCCGATCTGAACACTGTGATGCAGTTTTGCTGCATTCGCGGGGCGCAAGCGGGCAGGGTTGTGCAAGCCTTGATTTCGCGGCCACAACGCTGCCCGACTTGCCCGATTGCAGATCAGACCGGATTAAGGATCATCACCGCAACGGTATAGACTGCCGTGCCCACGAAAAAACCGAGCACCAGCCACAAACGCAGAGTATCCATCTGCGAACTCCATATTTATGTAATATTGAACCCGCAGCGCGGGCAGAACCTGTCAGATCATGTGATCTGCGCAGGCGGCGCGCGTGCAGGCGGGCATTGGGCGATGCGCCGATAATGTGGCGCAGCCGACGCGCGCCCGCACAGCAGTTGCGCCCGCTGGGCCGCGCCATGGATATGGTCGGTCAGGCAAGTCGCAGGCTCTTCGCCGCTTGACGGGCTGGGCTGGTGCTCTTCGCTGTCGCGCCCGGTGAATTCGCTGCACAGCACAGCAAGTGTTTGCGGTTGCGAATTACCTGACTGAAATTCCGAAAACGCAGAAATGCGCGCCTGCGACAGCCCGCTTAGGGTTAGAATAACAATCAGAATATACGCGAAATAACGCATGTCAGCGCAAGCCATAAGACACGATCCCGCAGGATAAGCGCAATTTCAGGCTGCTGTCCATGCAGACTTTTTCGACAACACGGATGCCGATGGGGCATATGAATGCGCACTCGGGTGATTCGCGGGCTCGATGGACCCTGTAAAGCATTGATAATAAATAATAAAATATGGGGCATTTCCGAGGGTGGGGCAATTACATGCACACCGGGACCATAACCATGCACACCTTGAACGAAACCGACAAACAAAAAGGGGCCACACGATA
>SKHB01000074.1 GCA_007117135.1 Microbacteriaceae bacterium
CAAAGAAATTACCTCCTGGAACACCGGCGAGGTGTTCTCATTGTGTCGTCACGGATGGTGAATGTGCCAACCCCCAGCGCACAAAACATGCGTTATCCCGCCGCTATACTCGGGATTCCCGCAGCCGACCACCATATGACGACCACAGTGAAGAGGGGAGCAACCCTTCATGTTATCCACTGACGGTGAAGTTGTCCAATGCGGAAGGTGGTGGAGCACAATCCATGGCGTCTAAAAGCCCCCCAGCCACACTCCCAGAAACCATCATGCTCACCGAGTCAGGCCTGACGGCAACCCTGAGTGATGACCGTTTTGTCCCCGGTTCCCTTCTTCTCACCATTGGGCAAACCCCGCAATCCCATCTCAACGTAGGTCGTCCAGACGCTCTCCGGTTCGAATACATCCGCCGCATCGGTCACGTCATTGACCTGATTGCTGAACCGGGAGACCCACTGACCGCCCTTCACCTGGGCGGCGGGGCGCTGACCCTCCCCCGATACTTAGAGGCGACAAGGCCAGGCTCCAGGCAACAGGTCATCGAATGGGAACGCGACCTGATTGACCTGGTGAGACGTCATGCCCCCTGGGACTCGTCGTGGAGTATCCGAATCCGTTACGGCGACGCGAGGGCAATCGTCGATCGCCTGCCGCCCGGTTTGAACAACTCCTGCGACGTGATTGTGGTCGACCTGTTCGCCGGCGACCACACCCCCGCCCACCTAACCTCCACCGCCTTTTACGAATCGGTGCTTCGCTACCTCGACCCCGCCGGTGTTCTCATTGTCAACATCGTCGATGGGCCGGGGCAAAAATTTGCAAAATCACAGTGGGCTACGCTCCGAGCGCTCGCGGGCTTTGTGGGAGTCGTGGGAGAAGCATCGATTGTCCGGGGTCGCCGGTTCGGAAACCTCGTCACAATCGTCCGCAAAGCTCCCGGTGAGCCCGAATGGTGGCCAGAGATGTCGAGGCGGGGCCCACACCCGTCGGCAACACTGTCTGGGACAAAACTTTCACACCTCATTTCTGGCCACCGCCCGGTGACTGATGAGACGGCAACACGCTCGCCACAGCTGGGCAAGGGTTTCATGGCAGGGTCATAGTTTGTGACACTGTGGATAATTTCCCGAGGCTTGCTGCCTGGCCACCTACCCTAAACACATGGCAGAACTTCATCGGGTAAAAGTTTGGGCTGATGCACTCATCAGACTGCACTTAGACGAGTCGTGGAGTTTCTCTTTTGACCACGCAAAGACCAGGTTTGGCGCCTGTGACCACCACAAAAGACGCATCACCATTTCCCGGCACCTCGCCCAATTGGCCGACGACGACGACGTTCACCAGGTGCTCTTGCACGAGGTGGCTCACGCTATTGCAGGGGCTCCCGCCGGTCACGGCCGGGCATGGTTATCCGTTGCACGTGACCTCGGTTACGAGGGGGGCCGAACACACAATCATCCGGTTCCCCACGATCAAGCGAAGTGGCTGGGGCGGTGCCCCAATGGCCACGAGTTGATTCGTTTCCGCCGCCCCAGCAGGCCAACGTCGTGTGCAGCTTGCCACCCCCGGTTTCACCGGGACTATCTCATCGAGTGGATTGATCGCCGCGCTAGGGCGTAACCTCGACGTCTTTCCAAAAGGCGACATACCCCGCAAAGTCTTTGCCCACTCGCTCGACGGCGCCGGGGACCAGGTTGGGGTAACTAAAAGCCCGGTCTGGGTAAGCCTGGCCGTTGACAGTCACTGTCCAGTACTGGCAGGCGCCCTTCCAAGGGCAGGTGTAAGCGGTGGGGCTTTCGGAGAGAAAACCGGGAGTGATGGCCGACGGTGGAAAATACCAGTTCCCTTCAATCGAAATCAGGTCAGCCTCGTCGGCTTCGGCAATAACGGTTCCATTGATGTGAGCTTTCATAGCTCTCACGCTAAACACCCAGGCTGGGAACACCCCGGACGCGACACAATGGTGGGTGTGAAAGTCACCGCCTCCACCACTCTCCCGGTCGATATCGATACAGCGTGGGACATGCTTCACGCCCCCGCTGTCTTTCGAGCAGTTTCTGCCCCTTTCACCATTTTTCGGGAGAAGCCAGGC
Organism: Microbacteriaceae bacterium; assembly: GCA_007117135.1. Lineage (GTDB taxonomy): Bacteria > Actinomycetota > Actinomycetes > Actinomycetales > Microbacteriaceae > Pontimonas. The sequence continues at coordinate 2,090 of SKHB01000074.1, forward strand.
CACCCTCTCCCCGAACGTTTTTCACCAGACACCGATTACACCGTGTCAGTCTTTGCTGGAGGAGTCGTGCCGCTGGGCACCCAAATCATCCACTTGGAAGATTCGGTCACTTCGTGGCGTCAACGACACACGGTCGATGTCGGTCGCGGCGTCACCGGTCTGCTCAGCTTTCTTCAAAACTGGCAACATCGCATGTCGCTGGAGGCGCTGCCCAATGGTCACACTCGCTTCAACGATCAACTCACCGTCGATGCCACCTGGCTCACGCCTTTCATGTGGCCCGCTTTTTCGATTTTTTGGGCATGGCGCGCAACGTCGTTGAAGCGCCTCGCGAAAAGACGGCGTCGACCACTGCAAGACACTTGGGACGCTCGATATTCGGGGAGAAGCCGTCTGTGGAGCGGAGTGGTGAACCCCTGGGTCGAAGCAGTTGCGGCAAAGCAGGAAGCTGGTCGTGCACTTGACCTCGGTTGCGGCGAAGGAGCAGACGCTCTGTGGCTGGCCGAGCAAGGCTGGCAAGTAGACGCCGTCGACGTATCAGGAGTCGCCGTCTTCAGGGGAGCCGATGAGGTGGAGAGGCGACAGGGCGAAACGTCAATTGAGGGAAACGTCAACTGGAAGGTGTCCGACCTCGAGACCGCCGAATTCGAGCCGGAGAGTTTCGATTTCGTTTCTCTTCAGTTTCTGCATCTTCCGCCAGGCCCCAGGGAGGAACTGTGGCATAAAGCTGTTGGCGCAGTGTGCCGCGGCGGAACACTCGTGATTGTGGGTCACAGCGTGACCGACCAGGGTCTGGGAATCCCGCGGCCCCCCTCGGCGTTTCTTTTCAGCCCGGAGGACGTGGGTAATTTCCGGCCCCCGAACTGGGCCATGTGGAATGTGTTCGAAGAGGGTCGGGCGTCGGAAGGGGACACGGGCACGGTGACCGTCACAGATGTGGTCCTCATCGCTCAACGCTAAGACAGCGCCCCCATTTGAGCGAGCGCCGCCAACAACACTTGGCCTCTGCCTCCTTCGAGTTCTTTGACTACTTCATCGCTGGTGGCCTCTCCGGGTGTCATCCAGGTGAAATCGAGCGCATCTTGTCTGGGGTCACATGTTCCCGTGACCGGGACAACATAGACAAGCGCCACCGCATGCTGGCGCAGGTCTTGGAAGGGGGAATCAGGGAAGGGGAAATATTCAACAACTTGGGCGGGGACGAGGCTGAGAGGAAGCTGGGGGAACGCCATGGGTCCCAAGTCTTTTTCGATGTGCCTGAAGAGGGCGTCCCGGACGCTTTCGCCAAACATTACTCGACCACTGACCAGCGTTCTTGTGATGGCCCCTTCGGGGTTCACCCGGAGAAGCAGGCCGACGTCGGTGATTTTTCCCATGCCGTCTAGTCGAACCGGAATGGCCTCCACATACAACATCGGCAGGCGCCCCCTGATGTCGGCAAAGTCGTCGTCGGAGAACCAACCAGAGTTGGGGTCGGGGGTGCGGGTGGAGGCCATAGACCCATTATCCACCCCTAGAAAGTGAAAAGGCTGCCTGTTTGAGGCTCTTGTGCGTCGAGTTCTGCTTGGGCTGTGCGTAACGCCTCGGTGAGCTTGTCGGGGTTCACCCGCCACTGGGCGTGTTCAACACCGTTCACAAGAATCACCGGAATTCGCTCCCCATAAATGTCTGACCAGAGTGGGTTGTCATCAATCGACACTTCTTCAACCTCAACTTCGGGGAATGCTTTGACGACATCATCGACGACTCTTTTAGCGTCGTCACACAAATGACACTCTGCTTTACCGACGATTGACAGTGTGATCGGATTCACCCCTCCACCCTATGCTGGATGTCGATGACCTCGCACCCCCACAGTCGGTTACCCGAGCTTCCGCCAGACGCCGTGGTTTTTTCCGACATTGACAACACGGTGGTGTTTGGGGCGAGTGTGTATCACTTCGGCTGGGAAGCGTTCTCACAGGGATTGATCACGTGGCGAGATGTTATTCCCGCTCTTTTTGATCAGCGGCATTTTGTTCGCTCGGGGGAGAACGAGGAGCGGATGGCGAACACGAGGGAACGTGCTCTTGCTCTGGTGAAAGGGCAAACCGTTGAGGACTTTGTTCGGGTGGCCAAAGCCACGTGGAACACCCGCCTTCACCGGAGACTTTTCCCTGAGGTCGTCAGTGTGTTGGCCGAGCATCGACAGCTGGGTCACGACGTTTTCCTCGCCAGCGCGAGTCCCCGCGAACTTGTGGAAGTGATCGCACAAGGGTTGGAGTTGACCGGGGGGTTGGGCACCGAGCTGCACGTCACAAATGACGTCTTTACTGGCGACTTTGATGGGCCGCTTCTTCACGGTGAGCACAAAGCGCAAGCCGTATTCGATATGGCGACGACTCTTGGAGTCGATCGGGACAAGTTGGTCGCGTATTCCGATTCGGTTGCTGATTTACCTTTGCTCGAAGGTGTGGCGTTCCCTGTCGCGGTTAACCCGGATCGCCGACTGCATCACATTGCGAAGGAACGCAACTGGCCAATCATTTGGCCAGAAGCAACAGTGAGGTACCGACGTCACCGCCTCTAGCGGTGGGGGCTCCTACTTGTTGCGACGCTGGTGACGGGTCTTACGCAGAAGCTTGCGGTGCTTTTTCTTCGCCATCCGCTTGCGACGCTTCTTGATGACAGAACCCATTACTCACCTCTGAAATGGCGCCTCACGGCGCATTGACCAATTGACAACCTGTCGAGCATACCGCACGACACGGCGTGTTATCCCACTTCACCTAACTCGTCGGAGGTCACACTGCCCATGATGTTCGCTACGGCAGTCTGTGGAATGCGGAAAGACCGACCAAACCGGACGGCGGGAATTTCTCCCGAATGCACCATTCGATACACAGTCATAGACGACACCCGCATGAGGTCTGCGACCTCCTGGACGGTGAGGAATCGCATAGCCGACGAATCTGTGGCCATGGGTGTGCCTCCTGGGGCGGGTGTGACGAATGTTATCTCTGCACACACTAGACCCTGGGAGCCAGATGTGTAAAGACAGAGTGTGTGTCTGCGCTTAGAAGCGCCGACCAATCAGACCCACGACGGCATCCCTCGCGTCGGCCACCAGGCTTCCCACCCGGAACCCTACGGACCACAAATCAACATAAGGTTGCTGCAGCTCCATCGGCGGCTTGGCATTGCTTTGAACACCGACCACGTCCGCTAGCCAGGAAGCAACAGGGCTCACACCATCGGGATTGAGCCGGTAGTAACGATGCTGGCCATCTTCACGAACGCGAACAATGTCGGCCTCTCGAAGCACCTTGAGGTGTTTGGACACTGTCGGTTGAGTTACACCCACCGCTTCCACCAACTCGCTCACACTTAACTCGGCTTCACCGCCTCGGGCATGAGGCGACGGTTGTTTGAGTCGCCCCACGATGGCGCGGCGGGTTTCATCGGCAAGAACATCAAATAAGTCAGTCATCGGGTTAAGCGTACAAGTTGACACGGAGGAGTACCATGGCGCGGAGTGTAAAAACCGTTCACGGAAGAAAGTAGGCGAGGCTCTTGGCCACCCCTTTTCGGTCGCGCTCCAGGCGTCGGTCTTCCAGCCGACGAAGTCGACCTGTCTCCAACGCCACATACAGTGAGCGTTTCCCACCGGGCCTGCCTGGACTTTTTGCGCGAGCCCGTTTTGGTGTCACTAGTTCGCCGGCGTTCATCACCATCCTGATTTTCCTCGTCTTAGTGTTAATCACCACAACCCTGCTCATGCTCCCAATCGCGTCAGCAGCCGGAACGGCCACGCCACTTCCCGATGCGCTGTTCACCGCGGTGTCAGCCATCTGTGTTGTCGGCCTCACCACTCTTGACATGGCCACTCACTGGTCGTGGTTTGGAAACCTTGTCGTCTTTTTGGGATTTCAAATTGGCGGCATTGGAGTGATGACTCTGGCAACACTTCTCGCGGTCATTGCGTCGAAACGTTTGGGTCTGGCAGCCCGGAAAATGATTGCGAGCGATGTCGACCCCTCGAGAATGTCGGACCGTCAAGAACTTGAGGGCCACGGAATGAAACTGGGTGACGTAAAGGGCCTCCTTCGAACCGTGATCATTAGCGTGTTCGCTATCGAAGCCGTTTTGGCTGCGATCATCATTCCACGGTTGTGGGCAACAGGACTCGACCCGATGACTTCACTGTGGCAGGGCGGATATTTAGCCGTCTCAGCTTTCACCAACACTGGTTTTGTCCCCCTGATTGATGGGCTCGAGAGTTACCGTGATGACCCCATCATGGTGTTGACCGTCGGGGTGGGAGTGTTTCTGGGGAGCCTCGGGTTCCCGGTCATTTACGCTCTCATTCGCGCAGCCCGCATTGCGCGATTGAAGAGGCAAAAGAAAACCCTGCAACACCCGAGACTGGGCATGCACGCAAAGCTCACCCTCTCGACCACCACGATTCTTCTGGTCGCCGGGGCGATTCTTCTGGGGGCACTCGAATGGGGAAACGATAAAACATTGGGGGCCCAGGCCGGTGTTTTGAGGCCCATGACTGCCCTGTTTACTTCAATGATGGCCAGGTCAGGTGGTTTCAGCACGGTAAATGTTGCAGACATGGATGGGTCATCACTGTTGGTGTTGGACATGTTGATGTTTGTCGGCGGAGGATCCGCATCGACAGCCGGTGGAATCAAAGTGACGACCCTGGCTATTTTGTTTCTGGCTGCTTTCGCTGAAGCTCGAGGACGGCAAGATTTGGAAGCCTACGAGCGACGTATCCCCTCGAGCACGGTGCGACTCGCTGTCAGTGTGGTTTTATGGGGGGCGAGCATTGTTGCTGTGGCGACCGTGGTGATTGTTCGAATCACCGGGGAGCCACTCGACAAGGTGCTCTTTGACGTGATTTCAGCGTTTGCGACGTGTGGCCTGAGCGCTGGTCTGACCGGCAATGAGTTGCCCACTGAGGCGAAAACCGTTCTCGCCGCCACCATGTTGCTGGGCCGTGTTGGTACAGTGACCCTTGCTACCGCCCTTTCCGGCACACACCGCCAAACGGTGATTCGCCGGGCTGAAGAAAGGCCAATCGTTGGTTGAAAAAATCCCCCACGACGCTCCCGTTCTTGTTCTTGGCTTAGGCCGCTTTGGCGCTGCGACAGCCGGTGAGCTCGACAAACTCGGCAGAGACGTTCTTGCAGTCGATGCCGATCCAACCCGCGTGCAAAAGTGGGCCGACCGAGTGAAACACACTGCCGTGTTGGATGCCCGAGATGCGAACGCCCTCGCCCAAATCGGCGCCGGAGATTTTTCGATTGCCGTTGTCGCCACCGGTTCATCCATTGAGGCGAGCGTTCTTATCACCACCAACCTGGTTGACCTGAAGGTTCCGCAGATTTGGGCGAAAGCAATCAGCGAATCTCACGGTCGGATTCTCACCCGTATCGGGGCTCACCGAATTGTGTATCCCGAGCGGGAAGCGGGCGAACGCGTCGCTCACCTGGTGAGTGGCCGCATGATTGATTTCATTCGTTTCGACGATGATTTTGCCCTGGTGAAAATGTATCCCCCGAAACCCATTCGCGGGCTATCTCTTGTCGAGTCGGGTGTCCGATCCAAATACAACATCACCGTCGTCGGGGTGAAGTCTCCCGGTAAACCCTTTACCTACGCGACAGAACAAACAGTGGTGTCTAACCACGATTTGATTATTGTGTCGGGAACAAACGAAAACATTGAGCGATTTGCCGCGCTCGATAATTAGCGACTAACCCAGGCGAGGATTTTCTCTCTAGCGCCTTTATTGTCGACCAACTCGTCGGTGTCGATGTCGTCGACGACGCGGGTTTGTCCCCGCATGACGATTCCCTGTGGGTTGTTTTCCCGCCACAGCAGCACTATCGCCCACACAAAAGCGGCAATACCCATGACGGCGGCAAGAAGTGAGCCAGCAATGAGCAGCATGGCCCCCAACTGACCGATTTGCATCACCGGCAACAACACCATGGCGTCCATGGCGCAAAGCTAACATGTCAAACTAATTTTTGTTTTGCAGCATGCGGATAACCCACTGTATGTGGTGTTCAACAAGTTCTGGCGCCATATCCACCGCCACTTGAATTTTTGCCGACGGAAGATGCTGACCCGCATTCCACACCGACGCGCCGAGAGTACAAAAGGCAACAGTGGAAGTGAGGTGAACAAGTTCAGTGTCGGCGAGGAGATCGGTGCGGTCGCTGTTATCAAGACTGGGACGCTCCGCAGAAACGGTGGCCGTGAGAACATCTTTGACCAACACAGCAAGCCCTGCCAGGTTCCACTCGAAATACCGCTGCATCTCGTCGCGGAAGTTTCGGTCGAGGATCTCCGTCACCATGAGGGAAGCCACCGGGTAGTTCAACAGGGCGCCCCACCCGCTCCACTCCCTGGTCCACTTAATTTGAGCTCGCATCCAAGCTTCTAGACGCGACACAGGGTCGTGAGGGGCCGCATCGACCGCCTCCCACAAGGACGTCACATATCGGATGTATGCCCGGTAGGCGCCTTCGGCGAGTAGTTGGTCACGCCCACCAAAATAGTGGTTCACCATCGGGTAGGTGATCCCCAACCGGTCACAGACGTTCGAAACGCCGAAAGCGCCGGGGCCTATTTTGGCCACTTCGTCAAACGTCAAATAGATAATCTTTTGGCGCATGTGGGGCTGTGGTTCATCTCCCCAGGTCAACCAATAACTATCAGTCAGTGTGGCGTCCGGGTGGGACGTGTCTGTCAGTTTTCGCCTGGCCACTGTTCTCCTTGATGACCGTCCTGGGCTCTCAGCGCACCCGCCCTACACCGGGAATAAATCGGCCCACTTTGGCCTGATATTCCACATAGTTGGGGAAACGCTCACGCAGAAGCCGCTCCTCTGCTCGAGCCTTAGTGCCTATCAGCATAACGAGGATGAGAAAAATTGCCAGGTGGGCCCAAGAGGCCGACAGGGTGGTAAGCCCCAAAGCCAGAGCGAGGACAGCTGTGTATATAGGGTGGCGGACAAAGTGATACATCCCCCCCGTTTCTAATGTTCCCCCCGGCTTGGGAATCGGATTGGGCGTCAAATTTGACCCCAAACGAAACCCGGCAGTGATACCGACCACTGCCGCCACCGCAAAAAGCGCAGACGCCAGAACCCACACGAAAACGTTTCTGTCCCATAAAGAACCGGCCGGGACAGCCACCAGCGCAATGAGGAGAGCGAACTGCCCCACCACAAGACCCCACGCCCATACTTTGCTCACGCCCTCAGCGTAACGAGCACAATGACAGCGCACCACTCACCATCGGGTATACCCCATGGGGTATAGTGGCGGGCGACGAAAGGACACCCATGCCGACCATTGACCTCACCGAAGCAGATTTTGAAACCACCGTAACCAAAGAGGGAATCACCCTCGTTGATTTTTGGGCGGAGTGGTGTGGCCCCTGTAAAGCGTTTGCTCCCGTCTACGAAGAAGCAAGCAACAAATACCCCGACATTACCTTCGGGAAGGTCGACACTGAGGCCGAGCGTAATCTTGCCGGCGCCGCCAACATTCGCTCCATTCCTACGCTTATGGCATTCCGTGACGGCGTCCTCGTCTTCGCTCAACCTGGCGCGCTTCCCGGGCCAGCACTTGAACAAGTCATCAACGCCGTGCAAGACCTAGACATGGATGATGTTCGCAAGCAGATAGCAGACGCTGAAGCGGCCGCCACCACTGGGGATAACGCCTAAAGCCTGCGCCCACCACCGAACCGTCTCCGAACTCTCTCAGCCAGAGTCTTCGGGGGCGGTTCGTTGTATTGGGGGACAACCTCTTGGCCAGACATCGCTGCGATGGCTGCCATCACCTCGTCGGTTGCCTGCCGTCTGGCGCGACCAGAGTCGGCTTTGCCGTGGGCGGAAAGATCGAGAGGTTTCCCAAACTCGATAGAGACCTTCGCCAGTCGAATCCCTTTTTCACCGGGTGCTTGAACGTTTTGCGTCCCCCACAGTGCCACCGGGACAACTGGCGCACCAGAAGTCAAAGCTAACCAGGCAACTCCCGTTTTTCCCCGATACAGCCGGCCGTCCAGGGACCTTGTGCCCTCCGGGTAAATGGCAAACGCCTTGTTTTCGTGCAGAAGGCCAAGGCCTGAGTCAAGCGCCGCCTGGGCTGCTTGCCCGGCACCCCGAGTCACCGGAATCGCGCCGATTCCCCGAAAAAAAGAACGCGAAAGTGCACCCTTTACTCCTGTGCCTGTGAAGTAAGCATCTTTGGCAAGAAATGACACTTCGCGGGGCGCGAGTAGCGTGATGAAGACGCTGTCGATAAAAGACAGGTGGTTGCTCGCCAAAATGACGGGCCCCGTCCGTGGCACATTTTTACTCCCCGACACTTTCGCGCGAAACAATATTCTCGACAGTGGGCCCAGGGTGGCGCGAGAAAAAGACTTCAGCATCTCACAACCGGCCTTCCCTCACCACTGCTGGAACACCCACAGCAACAGCGCCCGGAGGGACGTCGCGAAGAACCAGTGAGTGGGCGCCAATGATGGCGTCATCTCCCACGGTAATCGGACCGAGCACAATTCCCATAGCCCCAATAGTCACACGGTTTCCGATTCGGGGGTGACGCGCCCCCGGCACTGCGTCCCGCGACCCGGGTTGTTTTCCACCCAGCGTGACACCGTGATAAATCAGACAATCGTCACCCACCACCGCCGTCTCACCAATCACCACACCCATCCCGTGGTCGATGACAACACGGCGCCCCATGGTGGCGCCGGGGTGAATTTCGATTCCCGTAAAAAAGCGGCTCCACGTGGCAATAATTCGGGCTAAAAGTTTAAGTCGAGCCCGCCACAACCGGTTCGCTACCCGATGCCACAGCAGTGCGTGCACACCAGCGGAAGTCAAAAAAACATCAACGCGGTTGCGGCCGGCCGGGTCACGGTCGAGAGTCGCGGCGAGGTCTTCACCGAGTCTGGTCCTGGCAGCCATGGTTTTTAGTCGCCGAGTCCCTCATACAGCGTGGTCGACAGGTAGCGCTCCCCAAAGCTTGCCAAAATGACAACAATCGTCGCGCCTTGGAACTCCGATCGCTGAGCAATGTCGACGGCGGCGTGAGCTGTAGCTCCGGACGAAATACCCCCCAAGATTCCTTCTTCAACACCCAGGCGCCTCGCCATCTCCATGGCCTGGTCACCAGTGACGTCGATGACTTCGTCAACCACCTGAGGGTCATAAATCTCAGGAATAAAATTGGCGCCGATGCCCGCGATTTTGTGAGGGGCGGGGCTTCCGCCGTTGAGAAGAGGTGACTCTGCCGGCTCCACTCCACACACTTTGAGGGCAGGGTTTTTCGCCTTCAGTGCTTGACCTGTTCCGATCAACGTTCCACCAGTTCCGACACCGGCAACGAAAACGTCAACACCGCCACCAGTGTCTCGCCAAATTTCCTCTGCTGTGGTGCGGCGATGGATTTCAGGGTTAGCTGGGTTCGCAAACTGACGAGCCAGCACTGCCCCGTCCAGTCCTGCCGCGATACGCTCAGCCTCGGAAACAGCGCCCCGCATTCCTTCCGAACCTGGCGTGAGAACAAGTTCGGCGCCATAGGCTCGAAGGAGCGTTTTGCGCTCATTACTCATGGTGTCCGGCATGGTCAAAATTGCTTTATACCCTCTAGCTGCCGCCACCATCGCCAGGGCAATGCCCGTGTTCCCACTGGTGGCTTCGACAATGGTTCCACCGGGGGTCAATTCGCCGCTCGCTTCTGCGGCGTTGACGACCGAAATCGCCAACCGGTCCTTCACACTGGAAGACGGGTTGTAAAACTCGAGTTTCGCCAACACGGTCGCTTCCGTGTTTCCCACAACCCTGTTGAGGCGAACAAGCGGGGTTTGTCCAAACGCCTCGGTGATGTCACCAAACACTGCAGCCATTGGTCACCCTCCCTTCCCGTTGTCTGATTCTCCCACGCCCACCCCACGCCCACTGCCACTCTTGCTCCGATGGGTGCCTGCAAGGACCTAAAGTGTGAGTGTGTCGGGAACAACATGCTGACCGTTTTTTTGGGTCTAAGCGGAGCACTAGCTTATGGTGCGGCCGACTTTCTCGGTGGGGTCGCGTCAAGGAGGGTGTCCCCCGTTGTGGTCACCGCAGGGGTCGCCGTGGTGGGGTTAATCCTGATTCTCGCTGGAACCCTCGTGGTCGACGGTGTGTGGAGTCCGGAGGCATGGTTTTGGGGTGCCCTCTCTGGAATCAGTGGGGCCGCCGCCATCGGGCTTCTCTATGCCTGTTTAGCCATGGGGCCGATGAGTATCTTGTCGCCAACAACTGCTTTTCTCTCGGCGCTTCTGCCGGTGAGTTGGGGCCTTGGCACGGGCGGTGTCACGTCGCCATGGCTGTTCCCCGCAATAGGCCTGGCCTTGGTTGCGGTCATTCTGGTGGGTATCGTGCCAGACCCTCGCGCAATCCGACCGACAGTGAAAGGTTTGGCCATGGCGGTTGCGTCGGGTCTTCTCATCGGACTGTTTTATGTCTTTATTGACCAGACGCCAGCCGATTCGGGTTTAACCCCGCTAGTGGCCAACAGGCTCAGTCAAACCGTTGTTTTGTTTCTGGTCATCGGCGTTCTTCTTATTCGTCGAGCTGGCCATACGTCCCGCCCGCCACTTTTTGGCCACAAAGGTAACCGGCGGTCTGTGGTGTGGCTTGTGGTGGGGTCCGGGCTTCTTGATGCGTCCGCAAACATCGCGGTCATCACTGGTCTTCGGCTCGGGGAGTTAGCTGTCGTCTCTGTCCTGACAGCTCTCTACCCGGCAGGAACAATTTTGCTTGCCGCTGCAGTGTTGAGAGAACGGGTGACACGGGTGCAACTCACGGGTCTTGGTCTTGCGCTGATTGCGAGCGCAATGTTGGCGACATAGAAGCTGCCATGCACACCCTCCACCGGTTCCTTCGCCTACTGTTGGGTCTGTTCATGTTTGGCTTTGGCACAGCTCTCATGCTCACCGCGCAACTAGGAACAGACCCGTGGACGGTGTTCGCAGAAGGTATCAGCCTGGTTAGTGGCCTATCCATCGGACTAGTCACCGTCATCGTGGGGCTGGTGGTGCTGCTTTTTTGGATTCCTCTCAAACAATGGCCCGGAGTGGGGACGGTGGCAAACGCTCTCCTGATTGGGCCGTTTCTGGAGTTGGGGTTGTATCTCATGGTTACGCCCCCGACGATGACACTGCGCATCATCTTTTTTTCAACCGGTTTGTTGTGGGTGGCGATTGGCAGTGGCTGGTATATCGGTTCAGGTTTTGGTCCGGGCCCGAGAGACGGCCTGATGACGGGGCTTCACCGACGCTTCGGCTGGCCACTGTGGGCCACACGAACCGGAATAGAGGTCACCGTAGTGGTTTCGGGTTGGCTGCTCGGGGGAACTGTCGGCTGGGGAACGGTTGCATTCGCTCTTCTCATCGGACCCCTGGTTCAGCCAGCGCTCACAGCGCTGGCAATGAGGGACTACTGGGAGAAACGGACCGGCAGGTAAAGGTCTTGCATGCGGTTATCGAGTGCCGTGTGGTCGTTTCTTGTAAAAACCCCGCAGGCAACATCGTGGCAATCTAGGCCGTCTTCGCTTGCCGGTGGCACAAGAATAAAGGCCCGGAAGGTCCCCCGGTCACGGTCGTCATAGCTTCGAGCACCAAACAGTCGCCACGCCCACTCCTGGTTGATCCAGTTGCTGGGCGACCATTCCACGGTCTCCGTTCCCGCCCCACCACCATCAAGCTCTGGCACACCTCCCAGGCAGGGACCCGGTCTGGTGTCAACACTGGCGGGAACCTGACATATCGCAACATAAATGCCCCGACTGGAGTCAAAGCCCGACCCGGTGACCACCAAGCGGTCCCCGGGGCGAATGTTGTCCAAGTCTGGTTCTTGGCCATCTTCGAGGGTGATCGACAATGTTCGTGTTCGACCGTCGTCACCGGTTGCGCTCACAGAGGTGGGATACCCGTCAACGGTGAGAGGCTGACCAGAAGACCCGGTGTCGCCGGGCAAAATGAAGGGTGACAGGAATACCCACGCCACCAGAAGAATTGTGATGGCCACACCGGCGCCCCACCACCCCCACCACTGGCGTCGAGAAGACTGTGGTCGGTCAGAAGCACTGTTCACCACATCAGTCTAGGAGGCGTGAGCTAGCCTCACAGGGTGAGAAATATCAGCACCTGGGTGGCGGTGGCTGTTGGCGGCGCACTCGGCGGGCTCATGCGCGCTGTGATTGATTTCGGTTCTCTCACTAGCGGCACGAGCAATCTCTGGAGTGTTCTTCTGGTGAACCTGGTCGGCGCTGGCCTGTTGGGAGTCGCTGTCGGCCACGGAATGCGCACCTGGTCGGTCGCCTTTCGCGCGGGAATAACGACCGGTTTCCTCGGTTCCTTCACCACCTTTTCAGCCATTATGACCGGTTGGTTGAGCGTCACCCTAAAGGGCGAGCCACTACTCGCCCTGGCATACATCGCCGCCACCTTTTTCGGGGGTGTTGCCGCCGCATACGGTGGCGCGCACGCCGGAGAGTGGTGGCGGGATGTCGCCATGCCACAGGAGACGTCATGACCACACTTCCCCTCTGGGCGATCCTTTTTCTGGTCGGCGTTGCAGGCGCTCTTGGAGCGCTCGTTCGACACGCGGTCATGGTTGTGGGTGCACCCAACCGCCCTCAAACGAGAAGGCGGATTATTGGGGTAAACACTGCGGGAGCGTTCTTTGCTGGCGTCTTGCTCGCCCTCGACACTTTTGTGGCCGGGGTCGTTGCGGTGGGGGTGTTTGGCGCGCTGACAACCTTTTCAACGGTCGCCTTGTGGGTGGCAGACGACCTTGGCCGGCGACAAGTGCTGGCCGCGGTCCGCCTGGTGGCTGCGCACCTTCTTCTCGGTATTCCTGCGGTCATCGCCGGTTTTCTCTTCGGCGGGTTCTTCTTCTAGCCCTGTGGGTCTAAGCCTGCCGTGATAGAGTGTGCGCAGATTTCCGGGCTAGCAGCTAGCTCACCCTATTCATCAGTGACATCATCCGGAGGGGTCAGATGGGTCGAGGTCGCCAGAAAGCAAAGCACACCAAGGTCGCTCGTGAGCTCAAATACCAGTCCCCTAACACGGACCTCTCACAGTTAGAGCGTGAACTGTCGGGCGCTCAACAGGCCGCTGATTCGTCAGATAGCTCGTGGGATTACGACGACGAAGACGACGAATAGTCGCCCACTAGCCTCACCGCTCCGCCCGCTACTCCCTTTGCGCCAGACACCCATGTGCCCGTCGCGTCATCGGAAAACTCTGACACTGAGCCCACCGGCCAGGCATCAATTCCGGCAGCCTCACACAGGCTGATCGCCTGGTGGGCGACAGTTTCGTCAACGACGGTAAAAAACCCCACGCCCATGTTCCAGGTGTCCTCCACGGCGGCCAGGTCAAGCGAGCCAGCGGCGGCCAAATAGCGGATGATCGCCGGTGGTCTCCACGTTGCTCTATCGACACTGACTGCCAGACCAGGTGGTATGACCCGTTGCAGGTTTTGGGCAATTCCGCCGCCTGTGACATGGGACATTGCGTGAGTTGCGGGGCCGAACTGTCGAATAATTTCGAGCGCTACAGGCGTATACAAGCGGGTGGGCTCCAGAAGCTCATCACCTAGTGTTCGCCCTGTCTCAGACAGAACCTCCGCCCAGTCAAGGCCGCGCTCAGAAACAATGTGTCTGGCCAGAGAATAGCCGTTGCTGTGTAGGCCGGAGGAGGCAAGGGCGATGACTGTGTCACCGGGGGTGACTCGTTCGGGCCCCAGCATCTGGTCCGCTTCGACCACCCCGGTTCCCGCAGCGGCGACATCGTATTCGTCGGGCCCCAATAGCCCCGGATGTTCAGCGGTTTCGCCGCCGACAAGGGCGACATTCGCCTCCTGGCAGGCTTTCGCAATCCCTGAGACGATCCGGGCAATTCGGGTGGGGACGACTTTGCCGCACGCAATGTAATCCGTGAGAAAAAGGGGAGTTGCTCCGACGACGACAATGTCGTCGATGACCATGGCAACAAGATCTTGCCCAATGGTGTCGTGGCGATCCAGGGCTTGCGCAATCGCCACTTTGGTGCCTACACCGTCTGTTGCACTGGCCAAAATGGGGTGCGTGAACTCGGTCAAAAATGCGGCATCGAAGAGACCAGCAAAGCCGCCAACCCCGCCGGGAACTCTCCCCCGATGAGTGGCTAACACATCGGCTTTCATGAGTTCAATGGCCTGGTCGCCCGCTTCCGTATCCACTCCTGAGCGTTGGTAGGCGGTTGGCTCACTCACACGGACACTCTACTGCAGGCCGTCGGGGGGCTGTGGATAACAGGCAACGGCCACGCCCTGGGTTTTTTAGGCTTCTAAGCCTCACCGAGAAAGAACCCATGACACCTCTCACCAAACTTTTTTCTGCCACGGTCGCGGCAACACTGCTCTTCGTGTCGTTCACCGTGCAACCAGCTCACGCGTCAGCAGCGCCCCCTTTCAACACGTCGACTATCCAATGGGATGTTGCGACGCCAACAAGCCAAGTGTGGGCACCTGGAACACCGGTCATGTTCGACTCTCAGCACGCCGGCTGGCGGGCTGGCCCCTTTGACTCCATTGGTCGAATGGGAAATGATTTTTCAGCGGAGCCAGACATTTTTTCTCGCCGATACATGAACCCAGGCAGTGACTCCAGCACCCACCAGCAGGGTTTTCGCCACGAACTCAACACCACCGGCGTCGTCGTTCCGCACTTTTCGGTAAGAAACGCCATCCAAGTCACCTCCATTGCCGAAGGCAACACGGTGACATGGGAGGTGGTCATGCAGGAAGGCTTTGCAGGTTCTGTCCCTGCAATCACCTACAGTTTCGAAGTTGACTTTCCCGCCTCCTCCTCGCCTCGTTACACCACACTGGGCAACGGCCGGCTTCTGGTCAGTGACGACAATGGCACCCATGCCACGGCGCTCATAGCTGTCGACACCACCGACGGCGAGCCCCTATTTGCTGGTCAAGCTCATCGGCACGCGCCCCTCATCGATGGTGACCACGCCTTGGGGGTATACGTTCAACACTTCACCCAGACCTCAGTCACCATCAACATCACCGCTGCCATTATTGACCTTGACCCGTGTGGTGATGAGGCGGTCGCGGCCTGGGCCACGCTTGCCGGAATCCCCGCCTCCGGCACAACACTTGACGTCTTCACAGGGTGCCTTCAGTCAACCGCCTGGGAGGTGACTTTAGGTGACGACCCGGCCCCTTTTCTTCCCCTTGTTCTTGATCCCAGGCTGCCACCGCTAACGGCCACCCAGACCCGGGTGTTGAGTATCTCCGGCGAGCCACAGGGCATGAGCTTTGACCCCGGCGCAGACCAGGAGGGAACCCCCGGTTTCTTTGTCACCACTGATGACAGTGTCACTCCCGGCGACTACCTGCTGGAGTTGACGCTGGTGATAGAAGATACCGCGACCAGCCCCACCACAGTGAGCCAACCCTTGCACCAGGAGGTTCCTCTGACGATTTCCCCAGAACC